>NZ_JBJJLO010000002.1:0-156617 GCF_046230915.1 Pseudomonas sp. KCJK8993 | reverse complement strand
CCGCCGCCTTGCCATGGGCCTGTGGCGGCGGGGACCGGCCGGTCTCAGTTGGAGGCCGGACCAGGCGTCAGGCCGTGGACCGGGATATCCAGCAGGCCCAGCAGTCGCTGGTTGATTTCCTGGGCGTCGAACTTCTCCCGGGCGATGCGATAGCTTTCCCGGCCCATTTTCTCCAGGTATTCAGGGTGTTCGATCAGGTACAGCATCTTCTCCGCCAGCACTGGCGCCGACCAGCGTGGAACCAGGAAGCCGTTGACTCCGTCGACTACGGTTTCACGGCAGCCCGGAACATCGGTGGTGATGACGGTCCTGCCCACTGCCATGGCTTCCTGGGTGCTCCTGGGCACCCCTTCGCGATAGTAGGACGGCAAGACGAACACATCGGATTCGGTAATCCAGTCCACGACATTGGACACGTGCCCGGGGTGGACCACCAGGCCATCTTCCACCAGTTGCTTGAGGGTCGCGGCAGTGAGTCCTCCCGGGTTTTCCTCGTCCAGGCCGCCCAGCATGACGAAACGGGTCTCGGGATAGCGGCTCTTCACCAAACGCGCGGCGGCCACGTATTCGTTCACGCCTTTCTCGGCGAGCAGGCGTCCGATGAACAGGAACGACAGGGCCGCTCCGGCAGGAGATGGCGAATAGGGGTAGTCCCGGAGATTGAGGCCGATGGCGCCCAATACGTCGACCTTCTTCACATGGATCCGGTATTTGTCGATCAGGTCCACCGGATCATCGGGGTTGAGGAAAATGATCCTCTCCAGGAACGGAAAGGACAGGCGATAAAGCAACGCCTGCACCTGGCGCAGGATTCGCAGCTTGTAGCCAGTTCCCCCGGGAGTGTCGGTGAAGACGTACCCCAGTCCTTCGAGCATGCCGATCCGGCGCTTAACGCCTGCCAGGACGGCGGCGAACGTGCCGAAGATCACCGGCTTGGAAAAGTACGAGAAGACCAGGTCCGGGCCGATCTCCTTCAGGATCCTGGCCAGCTTGAAGGTGTTGGATACATCCGAAAACGGGTTCAGGCCGGCGCGGCTGAAGTCATAGTCCACGGTGATGGCACCGAGCGCCTGGACCTTCTGGCGGCTACTGGCGTCGTAGTCCAGTGCGAAGGCATGGACTTCATGGCCAGCCGCGACCAGGGCCTTGATCAGGTCGGCACGAAAGCCATAGACACATGAGGCACTCGTGCCGACCAGCGCAATCTTCATTGTG
This sequence comes from Pseudomonas sp. KCJK8993, assembly GCF_046230915.1. Classification (NCBI taxonomy): domain Bacteria; kingdom Pseudomonadati; phylum Pseudomonadota; class Gammaproteobacteria; order Pseudomonadales; family Pseudomonadaceae; genus Pseudomonas; species Pseudomonas sp. KCJK8993. Next base: position 155,402 of record NZ_JBJJLO010000002.1, on the reverse strand, counting down.
TAGTTACCTGTAGCCATCTGGATTGTTCGACTGCCAACGCCATGTGTCTTCCATCATTTCCCGGAGCCCAAGTTCCGCCTTCCAACCTAGTTCCCGTTGGGCCTTTGAGGAATCCGACCAGCACTGTGCGATATCTCCTTGCCGGCGAGGGGAGAGCACGTAGGGGAGGGTACGCCCGCAAGCCTTCTCGAATGCCTGGAGCATTTCCAGCACCGAGTAGCCGACACCTGTTCCCAGGTTCCAGACATCGATTCCTCTATGGGCACAGACGTAGTCGACGGCCGCCAAGTGTCCCTTGGCGAGATCGACGACATGGATGTAGTCGCGCACGCCGGTTCCATCCGGGGTGGGATAGTCATGGCCATAGATGGAGAGCTTTTCCAGCTTGCCCACCGCGACGCGGCTGATATAGGGCAGCAGGTTTTCCGGGACGCCGTTGGGGTCTTCGCCCAGTTGCCCGCTGTGATGGGCACCGACCGGGTTGAAATAGCGCAGCAGGGCCACCGACCAGCGCGGATCGGCAGCAGCCATGTCTTGCAGGATCTTCTCGACCATCAGCTTGGAGGTACCGTAGGGGTTGGTCGGGGTGCCCGTAGGGCAGGTTTCGACCAGAGGTACCTGTTGCGGGTCGCCATACACGGTGGCCGATGAGCTGAAGACCAGGCGGAACACGCCTGCCGCGGCCATCGCCTGGCACAGGGTGACGCTACCGCCGACGTTGGTCTGGTAGTAGGCCAGGGGCTGTCGGACACTCTCACCAACGGCCTTCAGTCCGGCGAAATGCAGGACCGCATCGATTTTATGGGTGGCGAAGACATGATCGAGAATGGCCCGGTCGCAAACGTCGCCCTGGATGAACACCGGCGTTTTTGCGGTCAGTTGCTGGACACGTTCTATCGACAACATCGAGCTGTTGCACAAGTTGTCCAATATTACTGCTTCGTGACCGGCCTGAAGTAACTCCAGTACCGTGTGTGAGCCGATATAGCCTGCGCCGCCAGTTATCAAGAATCGCATATTGCTGATCTCGTTCTAAATGTGTGCCGAATCGATCATTGCAGATTATCTGGACCTGATGATGGACTTTAGGAAGTGATAGAAAACGGCCATCAGGTTCTTGATGCTTTTATTCAATACGAACTCTCGGGCTGCCAGGCCAGTGGCTTCAGCGTAACCGAGCAGCTTTCTTTGCGACGCACCGCTGTGGATTCGATAGTCGAGCAGTATTTCATCCATGTTCGCCCACTTGATGCCAAGACGCTTGAGCCTCAGCCACAGGTCATAGTCCTCGGAGTTGAAACCGGCGTTGTATCCACCGGCCCTGATGATCAGATCCTTGCGGTAGATGATGGTGTTGTGGGCAAAACAGTTCTTGTACCTGAGCAACTTGTCGATATTGGCGCCCTTGGGATAGATGCGGGTGCCCAATACAGCTCCTTCAGGGTCGATGAGTCGCAGGTCGCAACCGACGAAGTCCAACTGGTTGGCCTGCAGGTACGCGAACTGCTTTGCCAGGCGATCCGGCCAGCAGACGTCATCGGCATCCATCCTGGCGACATAGTCGTACCTGGCGGCATCGAGGCCGACATTCAGCGCGTTGGCCAACTGGGGGATCTTGCTCTTGATGACCCGCAAGCGAGGTTCTTGAGCATAGAGCCCATTGAGGCGAGTTTCGGTTTCGTCACATGCGGCGCCATTGGCGACGATGATCAGTTCGAAATCAGCAAATGTCTGAGCCAGAACGCTATCGATGGCCAGGGGGACGAAATCATCGAACCTGCTGACGCCCATAACAACACTAATCATTGGCTTACCGCCGTACCTTGAAATAACGAAAGTCCATCGATGCCGGGCGCTGCCTGTCGAGGGCTGGCCCATCGGCGCGCCGCTCAAAGAGGCGACTAGGGACGCAGCCGGGCATTGTTGCGCAAGCGACCTAGCCAGTCTTTGGCGCGATAGACGAACGAGGTTCCGAACATCATGAATGCCGCGGTCTTCAACCATGTGGCGTCGATGGGGAAATAGAAGAAGTACTTCAATTTCCCCCGGCCGAAGAAGGCTTCGCGCAGGGCAATGGACTTCTTGAAGTAGAGATTGGGCCAGAAACCCGTGATGAACGGGCGTATGGCTGCGAAGAAGTCGTAGTGCCTGGCGTAGTCCCGGGCCACCGACTCTTGATCGTGGACAACGGCTCCACAGTCGTTGCCGCCGTGGAGCCTGTAGAACAGGACCGGTTCGGCGAGCACGCTAACCCGGTCGGCCTGGAGCAGGAAGAACGAAATCCACCAGTCCTCGAACTTCAGGTTCTCGGGCAGGGGGAACACGCGTTGGGCATCTTTTCTCCAGAGCAGGGCGCAACCACCGGAAAGACTGCTGCCCAGCAGGTTCTTCAGATAACTCGGTTGGGCGGGCAGCACTTGGCCAATGATCTTGGCGGCATCGTGGTCGTAGCGGTACAGCCCGCCGTAGACCGAGTTGCCCGTGGCCAGGGCCTTGTCCAGGAGTTTTTGCGTCCTACCCTGTACCAGGTAGTCATCGGCGCCCAACAGGCAGATGAACTCTCCCTGGGCCATTTCAAAGGCAGAATTGAAGGCTGCGTTCTTTCCCTGGTTCTTGGGAAAGGCATGTATCTTGACCTTCGGGTTTGCGGAAAACTGGCTGCGTACCAGGGAAAGGGAAGAGTCGGTCGAGCCATCATCAACTATGCAGATTTCAACATCGAGCTCTTCGCTGGCCTCTTTCAACACCGACTCAACTGCTTCGACTATATAGTCCTCCTTGTTGTACAAGGGGATCAGATATGAAACAAGGTGCATGTGAGTCCTCAATCTAACGGTGTACTGCGAAATCAATCAGGTTCGAGCTGATAGTTGTTTTAACGAGTTTCTGCCGGTTGCTGGTGGCTCACTACAGCCTTGTACAGTTCCCGCTCGGCCTGGCTATCGAACTGTGAGTTGTGCCACAACAGGGTGAAGCAACCGCCCACGGCCTGGCAGATATCCTTCAGGTCGCAGAACTTCTGCAACGCTGCCTGGCCGACCCCCAGCCCCATGTAATGCTGGGCTATCACCGTGGACTCCATGGCGATCAATGGACGAATACGCAAGTCCAGTTGCCGGCCCTCGAGGGGGTCGTAGGCGGGGTACTCATGGCAGGTCCCGCAGCGAAACCCGACGTAGTCGGCATAGCCCAGGGTACTGTCGTAGCCTAGCCCTGCGTCGTTCCAGGCGCGCATTGTAGTGGGATGCTCCCAGCGCAGGTAGTGCATTCGCCCACCCCAGGTCGACTGATGGATATTTTCCTGCGCGCAGGTCCTTTTCAGGCGCTGTGCCTCGGCCAGGATGTCTCCAGGAGACTGGTAGGTGTTGTAGCTGGGGTGCAGGCCGATCTCGTGGCCTCGTGCATGAATATCCCGCAACAACTGGCGAATGGCCGGGTGTTCTGGCTCGTAGTCGGCATCCTTGGCCGGATCCGTGCGGCCGCAGATGAAGTAGAAGGCGCTGACCAGCCCGTGTTGCTCCGAAATGTCCATGAGCCAGTGGAAGGTGTTTGCCGGGTCGGCCGGATGCAGCGACTTGCCGCTATTGAGGCGCACCCATGGGGCTACCAGGGCTCCCTTGATATTCCCGCGCTTGAGGACGTCGGCCAGCATCCCGCGAGCGATGCCCGTGGGCGAGCGGAATCCGTAGTAGCTCGGCATGTCGACGTCATGGGACACCTTCATCGAAGGCTGCTGGCGCTTGAGCGCCAGTTCCGGCCAGGTCTTGTGGATGACCTGGCCGAGAATGCCAAGCCATTCGTCCACCACGGGGCGCTCCAGGTAACCGTGCTTGAAGGCGTGGGAGGAGGTGGCGGCGAAGCGTTGGTGGTTGTCCAGGTTCTCGCGGTTGGTTTCTTCCAGGCGCGACAGCATCCAGTACGTCAACCCGAGGATGTCGTAGTGGATGCGGTAGCCGCCATCGCTGGGCTCGATCAGCGGCGAGGGCAAGTCACTGGCTCCAGGCGCGGGCAGGGGGCTCCCCAGGGCCGGGGTCCAACCCTCCCTGGCCGCGTCCCAGCTGGTGCATGGCAGGTCCGACTCGGCCCGGTTGAAGCTCCTGGAGTCCGTCGCCAGGAGCACGCGGGCAGGGCTGTCCTCATGGCTCAGGCAGAGGATGCCGGCGTCCAGGAGGCCGATGGAAAATGCCTGGCCATAGCGTTCAGCCAGGACCTGCTCCAGCCAGCTGAGAATCGATGGGTTCGGCCAAGCCTTCTGCATAGTCATTGTCCTGCCCTGAGCTCTTTGATGAATTGCACTGCCCTGAGGATCCTGGAGGGGGTTTTCGAGACTGCGAAGTAGGGCGTTTGCACTGCCCCGAAGGCCCTGAAGAAACGCTCGACAGGTTCGAGCATCGAGCCTTCGAAATCGAAGCGCCTGGTGACCGTGGAGGCGAACTTGATGGCCTCCCACATGCACAGGCTGGTGGCGCCGCTGTTACGCAACTCAGGGTCTGAGCCACCCATCAGGTAATAGGCGCTATTGGCGTCCCAGATCAGGTAGACCCCGGCATGCCGGCGGCCCTGCTCGTCCTCGGCGATGAATATCTTGCGTGCGCCATGTTCGACGCAGGCCTTGTCGAGTCGCTCGACGAAGCTTTCCGAGTAGGGCAGCGGCATGCCCTGGCGGGCGAAGACGAGGCGGTTGAGCGCCAGGAAATCGGCGATGCCCAGGTCGTCGCGGACGCGGACCTGGAAGCGCTCGCTGGCTTTGCGCACATCGGTTCGAATATTGGCCTGGACCTCTTGCCAGAGTGCGTCTTCGTTACCCAGTTCGGGGAGGACGTAGGTATAGCGAGTGGTCTGCTTGAAGCCGCGCCAGAAGAACGGCAGCCAGTTCTGCTGGCTGTAATGCCAGTTCTGGGCGTATTGGTGGAACCTGGGCAACTGATCGATCAGGGACTCCATCAGGTCTTTCTGCTGCCCGAGTGCCTTGGCGTACTTCGCGCTGCTTTCGCGCAGCCATGGACCCAGGAACTGCGTGAGGGAGGGCTGGCTCAGCAGGGTGGAACCGCGGTGCTTCTTGATCATGTAGGGCAGGGCGGCCATGACTTTACCGCCCTTTTCCACGATCGCGACGTCCCAGTTTTCTGCACCGGCCGTAGCGTCGAGCCACCAGGCCTGGTTGAAGATAGGGATTGATTTTTCTGCTATGCAAGCGTCCCTGTAGAGTGTTTTGTTTTGCTGCATACAGAAAACCGTCAAGTTGAAGTCAGGCGCGGAGTATATTGGATTCAGTTGCTCTGTAAAAATCGTTGACTCAAAGTCCCACCTGCTTCAACTATCTTTGGACAACTTTCGGATAATTGCGTGGTATCTGTACTCGTAATATTTTGAGCTGATAAAAGTCACTTCTAGCCCAAGTTTCTTACATGCCTCGAACCAGAAGTAGGGGGTATAGGCAAAGCCCATGCCTTCATCTTTCCATTTGACCCAACGTTGGCCGCCGAGCCTGAAAGCCGCGAGCCTGGCGCAAGTCGCCAGGCTCCGAAGCATCGATCGGGCCTGGTCACCAAGGCCATTCGGCGCAGGCTCGGGTTGGGTCGAATAATAAGAACCCATGCTCAAGGTCATGTAGCGAACCGGGTCGACGCAGTCGAACAGATAGAACACCCGGGCTTTTGGGTTATTCGCGAAGATCTCGATGACCTTGGCGATTTCGGCTGGATTCAGATACTGGTTCAAGGCTTCGGTCGTCGTCCACTGCGTGAAATCCGCTTGCGGCAGGAGTTCGAAAATATCCGCGACATCCAACTCGACCTCCATTCCCGCCAGGAGCTTCCTGGCGGAGTCGATCATTGAAGCGGAGTAATCGACCCCCTTGGTGATATTGACCAACGGAAGCAGCTGTTGCAGTAGTTCGCCCGCGCCGCAGCCCAGGTCGATTATCCGGCCTTGGCAGGCTCCTTCATCGATGACCTGCGCACATTCAAGGGCCTTTTTCCTGAAGTAGTCGGTGCTGGAGAAACGATGTCCGCTATCAGTCTTGCCTTGCCAATAATTTTTTGTGTGGTTCATGTCTATTGGCCACCAAGTCGTGTGGGGTGCAGATTATTATTCGGAGCTCAGTTCGAGCATTATCTTGCTGGCGGAAGGTCGCTCCTGAGTTCTTGAAAAGCGGCTGCCGCTGTTCAGGCATTGCAGGATTGCATCGCTCCAGGACTGTCCTTTCTCGATACGCCGGGCAATTCCGCGCTCCTGCCACTCCATGTAATAGCTGCAGTTATGGTCGAGCAGGCTCGGGATGCCCTCAAGCGCTGCCTCGATGGTAACCGATGAATTGAGAGTGACATGCAGGTCCGCCAGCTTGATGACATAGTCCAGCGGCAGGTTCGAGCACAGTGCGAGGTCGCTGCGTTCGTTTTCCAGCGAGCCCGCGTAGGCGCCCTGTTTGTCCATCATTGCCGGATGCAGGCGGTACAACCAGAAGACCGATGTGAAAGCCGGACCTTGCATGGCCTTGCGCAGTTCGTCGATGAAATCTTCGCTGTCGATGGGTTGCAGCGTCACCAGCACTACCTGCTTGCAACCCGATTGCCGGATGCGCTGGGTCAGGTCGTGGTATTCGGCGAACTCGACATCGACCTCGTTCAGGTACTGGCTGAAGATGCGTCCGCCGAGGATGCCTCGATGCGCTTCGCCGCCCCAGGTGCCGATATTGGCTACGTCCTCCTGGGTCCAGTTCCAGAAGAGCCTGGGCAGCAGGTCCCAGCCCCCCCGGGGGACATGGCCCCAGGTCCCGTAGGCGAAATGCCCGGCCCCCTGGACCCCATGTTGCAGATCGATGGTCCTGATACCCAGGGCATTGGCTGCCGCCATCAAGGCAAAGCCGAAAACACTATAGTAGGTCGCTACCATCACCAGTCTGGGTTGCTTCGCCTTGAGGACCCTGGAGAAGCGCTGTTTATGTAGGTCCAGTTGCGTCAGCGCATTCTCGATGGCCTTAAGGCTGACGGATTGCGTGCCGAAGCCTCGGGACTGGAGTTCGAGCCTGAGAACGTCAATCAGCGCCAGATCAGCTTCAGCCAGTTGCGGCTTGTCCTTGAACCTGTTGGTCAGGGAGACGATGGTCAGGTGCTTTTGTATGTAGGCCGTCTTTTCCGATCTAGGGGTCCGATATTCCGAGTCAGGGACGAATTCTTCGCCATAGAAGTCCACTGGCACTTGTGCCTCTTCGCACCAATGCCTGAGTGGGGAAAAGAATGCGTCGAAGTAGGTGCCCTTGATCTTCAGGCTGCGGCAGGTCGAGTGGGTCAGGTAGTAGACATCGCACGGCGCATCGCGCTCCAGGTTGTGCCTGGGGTCGATGAAGTCTTCGAACAGCGAGCCCAGCGCATTCCCATATTTCTTCAGCCGGTCGCGAAACCGTGCCTTGCTTTGGCTGGGCGGGACCAGGGGATCGTTTTCAAAGCCCAGCATCATCCGCAGCAATGGCCAGTACTGTGTACCGTTGTAGCGCAACGAGGCAACGTCGTGCTGTTGTTCAAGCTCGGCCAAGACGTCGAGAAAGCCTTTCTTACTGACTGCTTTCGTCAGGCCAACTTCAAGTTCACCCACCAGCCGTTACTCCGTGATCGCTTCGAAGCTGACAGCTGTATTGGCAGCGATGTCCCGGCTGGCGTGTTTGCCGACGACCTGGTCATAGCACTTGGGTGGCAGCCCGTAGCTTGGGCGCACGCTGCGAATGGCATCGGGGGTGATCAGTTCCCCGGCTTTCAGATCCTTGACGAAGTACAGGGAGCGGCGGAACTTCGCATTGCCTTGCTCGCTGGACTTGCGAGCGTAGTCGACCTTGCCCAGGGCGGACCAGGCGGTCTTGCTGTTGCGGCACAGTTGCTCCAGCTCGGCAGGTTCCAGGGAAAAGCTGTCGTCAGGGCCACCGCCACTCCTGTCCAGGGTGAAGTGCTTTTCGATGATCGAGGCGCCCAGGGCAACGCTGGCAATGGCAGTGGTGTTGTCCAGGGTGTGGTCGGACAAGCCGGTCACCAGGCCAAAGCGCTGGATCATCTCTGGAATGGTGCGCAAGTTGTAGTCGCTGGCCGGGGCAGGATAGCCGCTCACGCAATGCAGGATCGCCAGCTCCTTGCAGCCGTTGGCCTTGGCGGTGTCGATCGCTTCCTGGATTTCCTCGGCATCGGCCATGCCGGTGGAGATGATCATGGGCTTGCCGGTGCTGGCGACGTACTTGATCAACGGCAGGTCCACGGCCTCGAAAGAGGCGATCTTGTAGGCCGGGGCGTTGAGGTCTTCCAGCATGTCCACCGCGGTGTTGTCGAACGGCGAACTGAAGATAGTGATCCCGAGTTTTTCCGCATGTTGGAACAATGGCGCATGCCAGGCCCAGGGCATGTGGGCTTCCTGGTACAGCTGGTACAGGGATTTTCCATCCCACAGGCCGCCATGGATCTGGAACTCCTCGGAGTCGCAGTCCAGGGTGATGGTGTCGGCCGTGTAGGTTTGCAGCTTGATGGCATCGGCCCCGGCCTTTTTCGCCTCTTCGATGATCTTCAACGCGGTTTCCAGCCTTCCGTTATGGTTCGCGGAGAGCTCGGCGATGATGTAGGGAGGGGCGTCCTGGGCAATACGACGGCCGGCGATGTTGATGCTGTAGGTGTTGGACATAGCGTCGGTGTCTCTCAAGTAGTTGATGGCCATTGAGCGGCAAGAAGGCCGAAACAGACGGTGTCGTGATAACGCTGGCCGTCGAAATGTTGCTCGCGCAGGAGGCCTTCCTGTTGAAAGCCAAGGCTACGATGCATCTTCAATGAGCGCTCGTTGTAGGCCAGCACCTGGCCGCAGACCTTGTGCAGGTTCAACTGGGTAAAGCCGTGCTGCAGGGCTGCGTGCCCCATGAGCCGGCCCGTGCCCTTCGGGGCCTGTGGCGCGGCATAGAAGCCCCAGTCGGCGATGCGGCCTTGTGCCGATTGGTGGAAGTTGACATAGCCGAGCGCGACACCCTCGCTTTCGAAGATCAACAGGGCGCGCCTGGGGTCGGTATTGGCCTGTTCGAACCAGCGCGCATGTTCGCTGCGGGTGATTTCATGCTGGGTGTGCATGTAGCGGCGGATGTCCTGGTGGTTGCGCCAGGCGAGCACCTGATCGATATCGTCTTCGATCATGCGTCGTATCAGCCATGGGTGATCGGATTGGCCGCTCATCGGGCGAGTTGCTCCAGTTTTTCCACGACGTAACGGGCACCGGAGCCATCGGTCACTCCGGCGGCTGCCGTGACCATCTGCGCCAGCCGGGGGCCTTGCTGCAGGGTCGCCAGTAGGGGCGGCAGGCGTTCAGCGATATCCTGCGGGGTGCCAAGCAATTCTCCAGCACCGGTTTCGGCCAGAGCATGGGCGCCAGGCCACTGGTTCTCGGCGATGACCACGGTCAGGGTGGGAAGCCCCATGCAACAGCGTTCCCAGGAGGTTCCGCCGGCGGCGCCGATGGCCAGGTCGCTGTCGGCCATCCGCTGTGCCATGTCGCGGATATCCACCAGTACTTCGGTGGTTACCGGCATCCTGGCGCATTGTTGTCGCACGCTGTCCAGCCATGGGGCGGCCCCGCCCATCACCACCCAGATACGGCAGTCGTCCGGCAACTGGCAGTGACCCAGGGCCTCGAGCACCTGGCCGGTGACATTGTCCTTGTCGATGCCGCCCATGCTGATCAGCAACTGCCGGAGTTGCGGCGTTGCCCGGCGTTCCAGGCTGTATTGGCGCAGTTTCGCGAATTCGGGGCGCAGCAGGGAGTAGGTCGAGCCGGCGAGCACTTGGCAATGGGGCAGGACCCGAGCCTGGTAGTCCGCGGCTTGGCGGCCCAGGTTCTGGTCCAGGAGCAGGTCGCTGCAATGTGCCCGATCGGCCAGGTCGTCGATCGCCATCAGCTTGCCGCACAGTGGCCTGACGGCAGCCTCCCAACGACTATCCAGGGCGTAGTGGTCGACGATCAGCCAGTCGGGCCGCAGCTCGCGAAGCACCGCCGCCGACTCACTGGCGTCCTGGCTTTGAGTAACAACGAGCCATTGCTGGTGGGCGAGTTGGGGGCCGTCTGCCTGATCCGCCATCGGGGACGACGCGGGTTCGACAGGTGCGGCGGCGGGAAGCTCGTGCACTCGATGTCCGCTGGCCACGATTTGCGCCAGCAGGCCCTGGGGGGCGTCACGACAGATGAAGTGGCACTCGACGGCCCGCCGGGCCAGGGCATCGGCCAGGGTGAGGCAGCGCATTACATGGCCGATGCCGATTTGCACCGAGGCATCGGCACGAAACGCAACGCGCTCGATCATCGAGAACCAGCCGAGTCGAGGTATGGCTTGCGGATCGGCACACCGGCCGCGGCCAGGGCGTTCTTCGCTCCGGCTGGAGTCTGCTCGGTGAAGTGGAACATGCTCGCCGCCGCGACTGCCGAGGCCCCGGCCTGGATCACGGCCTCCACCATATGCTGGTAGTTGCCCGCGCCGCCTGAAGCGATCACCGGGATATTGACCGCTTTGACCACGCTCTCGATGAGCGCCAGGTCGTAGCCCTGCTGGGTGCCGTCACGATCGATGGAGGTGATCAGGATTTCGCCCGCCCCCCTGGCCTCGACTTCGCGGGCCCATTCGATGACCTTGCGGCCGGTGGCTTGCTTGCCGGCATGGCTGAAGCACTGCCAGTCGTTAGCGTCGGCTTCATGGCGTACGTCGATGCTGGCCACCACGGATTGCGCGCCATGGCGCTTGGCGATGTCGGTCAGCAGTTCCGGGTTGCCATAGGCCGCAGTATTGATGCAGACCTTGTCCGCCCCGGCCCGCAGCAGGCGCTGCACCTGGTCGATATGGGTAATGCCGCCGCCGACGGTCAGGGGTACGAAGCATTCCTGGCCAAAGTCGTCTACGGATTCGAAGTCCAGCTCTTCGTCCGACTTGTGGGCCACGATGTCCACCAGCACGAGTTCGTCGACTTCCCGCTGGTTGTAGACCTTGATGGCCGGCATGACCGAGCCGACCCGGCGCCAGCTATCGAAGCCAATGCCTTTCACCAGGCCCAATTGTTTCCACAGCAAGGTGGGAATCACGCGAACCTTCAGCATTCTGGAGCCTCTACAAAGTTTCGCAGCAACCGAAACCCGGCCCTGGAGCTTTTTTCTGGATGAAATTGCGTGCCCCAGACGCGGCCGCGTCGAACGGCGGCAACGACCGGTACGCCATAGTCGGTGACCGCCAGGACATCGGCAGGGTCCGCAGGGGTGAAGGCGTAGCTGTGCACGAAGTAGAAATCCGTACCGTCGGGGATGCCCTCGAACAGTTCGCGTTCTGGAGCACAGGCCGAGACGTTGTTCCAGCCACTGTGCGGCACCCGCAGGCTGCAGCCCAGCGTACTCAGGTGCTCGACCTTGCCCGGGATCAGGTTGAGCCCGGGCGTGTCCCCTTCACCTGCGCCCTGAGCGCCTTCCATGCTGCTGGTGGCCAGCAACTGCATGCCGACGCACACGCCGAGCAGGTGTTTGCCGCGGTGCTGGATTTCTTCATGCAAGGCATCGACCCAGCCGCCTTCGTGCAGCAGTTGGGCGCAGTCGGCAAAATTGCCGACGCCAGGTAGCAGCAGTCGATCGACGTTGTGCATGTCCATGGGGCGATCCACCAGGACCGGGGTGACGCGCAATGCTTCGATTGCGCGCATCACCGATCCCAGGTTGCCGACTCCATAATCAATAATTCCGATCTTCATACGTTGTCGTAGTTGACCTTGGTGAGGTTGCCATCCCGATCTTTAATCAACACACCCTTGGCGTCGCGTTTGAAGATCTTCTTGTTGGTGAACTTGTCACACAGCGCGATGAACTCGTCGACGGTCATGTCCAGCGGACGCAGGATCTCTTCCAGGCTCTTGCCCAGGTATTCCCACGGGAACTTGCCATCGAGGTTGGTCACGATGTCCAGGCCATCCTGGCGGGTCAGCCGGCCACGACGGATATGCAGGCAGGCGTGGTCGGTCGCGCGGCTGAAGCCGAACTTGAGGAACTTGAAGTAGTCGTGGATGCCATGCTGGTGGTTGTCCAGGTTCTCGTAGTTGACCATGGAGCCTTCGGCCACCTTCTCATAGGAATGGAAACCATGCGCCTGGGCGATCAGGGCGTTGGACAGGCCATCCCAGGGGATGTAGTGGCCGAGGAACAGGCCGGTGACCCCTACGCGCGCCAACTCTTCGTCACTTGGGTAGGTGTACGAGATCAGGTGCTTGGCTTCGATGCCATCGGTGCCGATCAGGTCGGATACCCGCATGCCCAGCAGGCCACCGAACTCTTCCAGCCAGCGCCGGTTGAGGACGTTGTTGCTGGCCGCCGCGGCTGGACCGCCGTATTCGTTTTGCGAGTTCTCGCCCCACACGATGAGCGGAATGTTGAACTGCACGGCCGCGCGGACCGGGATGGTGAAAATCCCGACGTGCTCGGGCCAGGCGATGTCGCCCACCTGGGTCAGGCCGATCCGGTTCAGCTTGGCGCGAACCTTAGGATTCGGAGACATTTCGACGTAGTCGACGCCGAGGTGCTTGAGGTTCTCGATGTTCTTGCGGCCGATATCCGAGAGGTCGCAGGTCGTCGAGGTTACGCAGAGCGGGTTCAGGCCCAGTTGCAACATGCGTATCACCTGGTAGGTGCTGTCCTTCCCGCCACTGACAGGAACGATGCAATCCCAGTTGTCGCCGGTCTTGTTCTTGTACTTGTCGAGGATGACCAGCAGCTCCTGCTTGCGCTGGTCCCAGTCGACTTCGTTCCGTTGTTCGTAGCTGCGGCAGGCACTGCAGATACCCTCATCATCAATATAGAGATCAGGTTTGGTGTCGGGCATTACGCAGCGCTTGCAATAAGTCAGCATTCTTTTAAATCCTCTCGAAAAACAAATTATTACAGGCCGTTATCCCGAAGCCCCACGGCCTTGAAAAGGTATTCGGCCATTTCCCAGTCTTCCAGCGTGTCGATGTCTTGGACGCGGTGCCGCGGCAGTATGATCGGCAGCGATCGGCTACCGAAAATGACCCGGTTTTCCAACCACGCCGCACAGGTTCCCCAGTAGAACTGCCCTGCATCATGGAAGGCATGTTCAAGATCTTGAGAACGGACAGCGAAGAGCTCGGGATTGAACATATCGACGCGGCCATCCTCTTTTATGCGGATGGCACGTTGAATCGGAAACGCATAGCTGGTCACTGAGAATGCGTAGTCGCCACCCTTTTCCTCCAGCGCCTTGAGCCCCTTGAGGACGTCCTGGCTGCTGATCAGAGGGGCCGTTGCATAGACACAGCACGCATATTGAGGGGTCACACCCTGCTGGTTCAACCACTCGATGGCGTGGCGCACTACCGGCGTGGTGCCCGTGTGGTCGTCGGACAAGGCTGCCGGGCGCATGAAAGGCACGCTGGCGCCATGGTCTAAGGCCACTTCGGCGATATCGGGATCGTCGGTGGAGACGATGACCTGCTCGAAACAGCCGCTGTTCATGGCGGCTTCGATGCTCCAGGCGATCATCGGCTTGCCGCAGAACTCCTTGATGTTCTTGCGTGGAATACGCTTGCTGCCGCCACGGGCGGGGATGATCGCGACGTTCATCCCAGCAGCGCCTGGTTCAAGGCCGCCACGACCTGGTCCTGCTGCTGTTCGGTCATGGTCTGGAACATCGGTAGGCTGATGGCTTCGCGGTAATACTGCTGCGCCTCGGGGAATGCCTCGGGATCGATGCCCCTCTGCCGGTAGTACGGCTGGGTCGGCACCGGGATGTAATGCAGATTGACGCCAATGCCCTGTTCACGCAGGGAGGCGAAGACCTGGGCGTGGGTCTTGTCGATTTTCCCCAGTTGCAGGCGGATCACATACAGGTGCAGGCCGGAGTAGCTGTCCGGATGCTGCCAGGGCGTGGTGACCGGCAACCCGGCCAGGAGCTGGTCGTAGCGACGGGCAAGTACGTGGCGGCGAGCGACGTACTGGTCCAGGCGCTGTACTTGGCTGACACCCAGGGCCGCCTGCAATTCGGTCATGCGGTAATTGAAACCCAGGTCGATCTGCTGGTAGTACCACGGACCATCGGATTCATGGGTCATCTGCGCCGGATCGCGGGTGATGCCATGGCTGCGCAGCAGGGCCATTCTCTCGGCCAGGGCGGCATCGTTGGTCAATGCCATGCCGCCTTCCGCGGTGGTGATGATCTTCACCGGGTGGAAGCTGAACACGGTGATGTCGCTGTACGTGCAGTTACCGATGAACTCATCCTGGTACTTGCCACCCACGGCATGGGACGCGTCTTCGATGATCTTGAAGCCGTAGCGCTTGGCCAGGGCATGGATCGCCTGCATATCGCAGGGTTGTCCGCATAGGTGGACGGGAACGACCACCTTGGGCAGTTTCCCGTCGCGCTCCGCCTGCTCCAGCTTGCGCTCCAGCGCCTGCGGACTGAGGTTGTAGGTCACCGGGTCGATATCCACGAAGTCGACCTGGGCTCCGCAGTACAGTGCGCAGTTGGCCGATGCCACGAAGGTGATGGGGCTGGTCCAGAGCCAGTCCCCGGGACCCAGTCCCAGCGCCAGGCAGGCGATGTGCAGCGCGGACGTCGCGCTGTTCAGCGCCAATGCATGCCGGGCACCAACATGTGATGCCAGCGCTTGCTCGAAACGCGGGACCATGGGGCCCTGCGTGAGAAAGTCGGACTGCAATACCTCCACTACCGAATCAATGTCTGCTTGGGTAATGTCCTGGCGGCCGTAGGGAATCATGGATCAGATACTCCCGATCTTTTCGCGGTTGAGGTCGATCCAGGCCTGCAACTGTTCGCTGCTCATCCATTGGCTGTTGCTGTCGCTGGCATAGACGAAGCCTTCCGGTACCTTCTGGCCGTCCTTGATGCGCTCTTCGCAAGTCGACCAGTTGTTGATCGTCGGCAGGATCTTGAAGTGTTCCGGGTATTCGTAGGTGTAGTAGGCGTCCTCGACGCTGATCATCTGCTCGTGCAGCTTTTCGCCGGGACGGATGCCGACCACTTCCTGGGTTGCGTCCGGAGCGATGGTCCGGGCCAGGTCGGTAACTTTCATCGATGGGATCTTCTTCACGTAGATCTCGCCACCTTCCATATCTTCGAAGGCGTGCCAGACCAGCTCCACGCCCTCTTCGAGGGAGATCATGAAGCGAGTCATGCGCTCGTCGGTGATGGGCAGCACGCCCTTGTCCTTGATCGACATGAAGAACGGGATCACCGAACCACGGGAGCCCATGACGTTGCCGTAGCGAACCACGGAGAAACGGGTCTCGTGGCCACCGGAATAGGAGTTGCCGGCGATGAACAGCTTGTCGGAAGCCAGCTTGGTGGCACCGTACAGGTTGATCGGGCTGCTGGCCTTGTCGGTGGACAGGGCCACCACGCGCTTGATGCCCTTGTCGATGCAGGCATCGATCAGGTTCATGGCGCCATTGATATTGGTCTTCACGCACTCGAAGGGGTTGTACTCGGCGGTCGGTACGATCTTTGTCGCTGCTGCATGCACGACATAGTCAACGCCATCCAGGGCTCGATACAGGCGGTCCTTGTCACGGACATCGCCGATGAAGAAGCGTACGCGCGGGTCGCCTTCGAACTTCTTCGCCATGTCCCACTGCTTCATTTCATCGCGAGAGAAAATGATCACTTTCTTCGGATTGTATTTGGCAAGAGTCATTGGCACGAAGGTGTTCCCGAAAGAACCTGTACCGCCAGTGATGAGAATGGTTTGGCCGGTGAGCATGAACGTTAATCCTATTTATAAGCTTTTAAGTTGAACCAAGGCATCGGATGTACTTTGTTGGAAAGCCACCATGTGCCAACGAAAGATAAGCATTGAGTAAGCATGAATGCCTGGGCTGCACCTACCAGTCCATTGCGCTCCACCAAGAAGAACATCAGCGGAATATTTATCAATCCAGTAATCAGGGTGATCAATGCCAGGCGCGAGTTCTTGTTTTCGAAGAACACATAGTTGGTGACCATGTAGTAGCAGCCGCCAAAGGCGAAGCCCAGTGCGATGTAGATCACCAGCTCGCTGGAGGCCTTGAACTCGCTACCTACCAGGAAGCCCATCACCCAAGGCGCCAGCAGGCCGAAGATGATCGCCATGGCGAACAACAGCCCCATGTACAGATATGAAAAGCGCACTATGCGCGAGCGTGGCACTTCCTCCTTGCTCGAGAGACTCTTCATCAGCCATGGCGCATAGACCTTGTTGAAGGACTCGGTCACCAGGCCGATGACCTGTCCGAACTGCAAGGCCACCATGTAGAGGCCTGCCTGGCTGACATCCAGCAGCCTGACGATGATCAGCCGGTCCGTGGCGACGATGAGCAATCCGCCGATGACATGTGGAATCAGCGGCACGCCGAACTTCAGGGCGTCCAGGCAATGGGCGCGCCATACCACTGGTTTTCTCAGCAGGCCGTCCTTCCAGAGCCAGCAGAATCCGATCGCGCCGAACAGGCCGATGGCAAGCGCCTGGGCCAGCACGCGGCCTTCCCACGCCATGCCGACCACCAGGATCAACAGCAATGAACCACCGGCGTTGAGCAGGCTCTGGCTGATCTGGAAGGTGCCGTATTTCACCGCCTGGCCAGCCACTTGCCACAGCGACAAGCGAATGTTGACGAGGAACTGCAAGCCCGACACCACGACAGCCACCAGCAGCCAGTCCGCGGGCAGGCCGGTGATCTGGGGGAGCCAGGGCCGCAGCCCGAGTGCGACCAGGAAGAGGGTGGCGGTACTGACGACCAGGATGCCCATGCAGGTCACCACGTACTGCGCCAGTTCCTCCTTGGCCAGCTGGAAGTAGCGGACCCCGATGGCGCCATGCACGCTCAGCCCGGTGAATGCGCTGATGATGCTCAGGCAAACACCGAACATGGCGATGCTGCCATAGTCGGCCGGGCTCAGTACCCGGGTCAGAATGGGCAGGAGAAAGAATGGTATCGCCGCATTCAGGACGTTAGCCCCGAAGTAGATCGCGGTGTCGCTCACCAGTTTTCTAGTGTTGCTCATCGATTCGCGACACCGCTGGACACCAGGCCCTCAACAACTTTCAGTTGATCCTCGAGGCTCATGTACGGATGCATCGGCAGGCTCATCACCTGTTCCGCCACTTCGTCGCCCAGGGGCAGGCTGACGCTGCTATCGGCCACCGCCGGTTGCTTGTTCAGCGGTATCGGATAGTGCACGGCGGTGGGAATGCCGAGCTGCTTGAGCCGGGCTTGCACGCTGTCCCGGTTTCCGACCCTGATGGTGTACTGCGCATAGACGCTGGTGTTGTACGGCTCGACGTAGGGCGTCGCGTCGATCCCGGCATCGTGCAACAGGCGTTCGTAGCTTTGTGCCACCTCCTGGCGCAGCAGGATCTCTTTTTCGAAAAGCTCCAGCTTGGCCAGCAGGATCGCTGCCTGCAGGGTGTCCAGCCGGCTGTTCACGCCGACCCGGATATGGTGGTAGCGACGGTCCTGGCCGTGCCGGGCGATCTGGCGCAAGACCACGGCCAGTTCGTCGTCATTGGTGAAGATCGCCCCGCCGTCGCCATAGCAACCCAGTGGCTTGCTGGGAAAGAAGCTGGTGCAGGCGATGGTGGTCAGGTTGCAGGAGCGCTTGCCCTTATAGGTGGCGCCAAAGCTCTGCGCGGCATCCTCGATCACCGGGATGCGGTACTTTGCGGCGATGCCGTTGATGGCATCGTAGTCCGCGCACTGGCCATAGAGGGATACCGGGATGATGGCCTTGGTTCGCGCAGTGATCGCGGCTTCCAGGCGCTGCGGATCGAGGTTGTAGGTACGCGGGTCGATATCCACGTAAACCGGCTTGGCGCCCAGCAAGGCCACGGTTTCCGCGGTGGCGATGTAGGTGAAGCCAGGGGTGATGACTTCATCGCCGGGAGCGACGCCCAGGGCCATCAAGGCAATCTGCAGCGCATCGGTGCCATTGGCGCAGCTGATGCAGTGCCTGGCGCCTGTCAGGTTGGCGAGTTGGGTTTCCAGTTCGGCCACTTCCGGGCCCAGGATGTACTGGCCGTGGGCGAGCACTCGCTGGATGCCTGCGTCGATGCGGTCCTTGATCAGTGCCTGTTGGCTTTTCAGGTCGATGAATTCGATCATGCTGGGCTCTGTTCCTTGCTCAATTCTGTTCCGCGCAGGCTGTAGCGGGCGCCGGTGTGCGCACATGTGGTGGTGGCGTCGCCTTCGACCGGCAGGTCCAGCTGCTCGCCGAACTCGCTCATCCAGCCGATCTGCCGGGCCGGGACGCCAACCATCAGGGCGTAGGCCGGGACGTCCTTGTTGATCACGGCGCCGGCGCCGACAAAGGCGAATTCACCGATGGTCACGCCACAGACGATGGTGCAGTTGGCGCCCAGGGTCGCGCCTTTCTTTACCAAGGTGTCGCGATACTGGTCCTTGCGCTCGATCAGCGAGCGCGGGTTGTAGACATTGGTGAAGACCATGCTCGGGCCACAGAACACACCCGCCTCGAGCGTCACGTTGTCGTACACCGAGACATTGTTCTGGATCTTGCACTGGTCGCCGATCACCACCTTGTTGCCGACGAAGACGTTCTGCCCAAGCGACACCCCCTTGCCGATACGCGCGCCGCCGCAGACGTGCACGAAATGCCACACGCGGGAGCCTTCGCCAATTTGTGCGCCGTCATCGACTATGGCGCTGGGGTGGACTTGATAGGGCATGGGGACCTCAGCGAGCCAGGGAGGCGAGGAATGGATGTCCTTCACCGTCTTGCGCGGCCAGCGGCTTGGCGCAACGGATGAACTCGACGGTTTCGACGCAATGCCGCGCATCTTCTATGCCGTAGCCTTTGCCGTCCAGGATGGCTTGGTAGCTGACGGTATGCAGGTCGGTAAAACCTTCGGAGAACTCTATTTCCTGCCCATCGACGGTAATCGAGCGGTAGGTGGGTTTCTTGCCCTTGACGGCGTCAGGCAGGTCGTTCTGGTCGATCGACAGGAACCAGCGGACACGGGCGTTTTCATATTCCAGGTAGCCGGCAGCCTTGTAGGCATCGCTGTAGTGCACGACATTGCGCTGCAGCTTGCCGAAGATGAAATGCAGCATGTCGTAGAAGTGCACACCGATGTTGGTGGCCACGCCGAACGACTTGCGCAGATCGCCCTTCCAGCTCTCCATGTACCAGTTGCCGCGGGAGGTGATGTAGGTCAGTTCGACTTCATGCTTGTGGTCACGCTGCTCGTTGCGGACCTTTTCCTTGAGATCGATGATCGCCTGGTGGTGACGCAATTGCAGGATGTTCCACAGGCGCTTCCCGGTTTCGCGCTCGGTCAGGGCCAGGTCATCGAGCAGGGCGCTGGTGGGAACCAGCGGTTTCTCGCAGATGACATCGCAGCCCAGGCGCAGCGCCGCGGTGATATGCGGGTGGTGCAGGTAGTTGGGGGAGCACACCGAGACGATATCCAGCGCCGTGGCCGGATCGCGCTTCAGGCGCCAGGCGTGGTCATAGAAACGCTCGAATTCGGTGAAAAACTCACTGTGTGGAGACAGGCTGTCGATGATGCCGACCGAGTCATTGATGTCATAGGCACAAGCCAGCTCGTTACCCGTGTCCTTGATGGCTCGCATGTGGCGTGGGGCTATGTAGCCGGCTGCGCCGATCAGGGCAAAACGTTTCACTAGGACGCTCCAAATACAAGGTCCCGGACGCGCCGGGACTGGAAGAAATCAAGCCTTGACGATATGGGCTTCGGGTTGGCGGTACTTGCCGCGGCTATCGATGATCAATCGGGCACTGGCCTTGATCAGCTCGTAGTCGAACTTGTCGTGGTCGGTCGCCAGGACCACGGCGTCGAACTCGGCCAGGGTGCTGGCGGTCAGGGGCACGCTGGACAGATCGAAGTGGTGTTCGCGCATCTTCGGGAACACTGGGACATGCGGGTCGCTGTAGGCGACGATGGCGCCCTTGGCCTCCAGCAATTCCATGATCTCCACGGATGGCGATTCGCGCATATCGTCGACATTCTTCTTGTAGGCGATACCCAGCACCAGGATACGGCTGTCCTTGAGCGCACGGCGGCCATCGTTCAAGGCGTCCACCAGCTTGTTGACGACGTATTCCGGCATGGCCTGGTTGACCTCGCCGGAGAGCTCGATGAACCGTGTATGCAAGCCGTACTCGCGGGCCTTCCAGGTCAGGTAGAAAGGGTCGATCGGGATGCAGTGGCCACCCAGGCCGGGGCCCGGATAGTAGGCGGTGAAGCCGAAGGGCTTGGTCGCCGCGGCGTCCACCACCTCGAAGATATCGATGCCCATGCGATCGGCGACCACCTTCATTTCATTGACCAGGCCGATGTTGACCGCCCGATGGATGTTCTCCAGCAGCTTGGTCATCTCGGCGGCCTTGGTGGAACTGACCAGTACCACCTTGTCGATCGCCTGCTCGTACAAGGCGACGCCCACCTCGAGGCAGGCTGCAGTATGGCCGCCCACTACCTTGGGAATGGTGCGGGTCTCGAAGTCGGGGTTGCCCGGGTCCTCAC
This sequence comes from Pseudomonas sp. KCJK8993, assembly GCF_046230915.1. Classification (NCBI taxonomy): domain Bacteria; kingdom Pseudomonadati; phylum Pseudomonadota; class Gammaproteobacteria; order Pseudomonadales; family Pseudomonadaceae; genus Pseudomonas; species Pseudomonas sp. KCJK8993. The sequence goes on along the minus strand of NZ_JBJJLO010000002.1, from coordinate 134,844 downwards.
GCTCCGGCGAGTAGACCAGGAAGATGTTCTGGCCGACCTTGAGGCCTCCCTCTTCAACGCGAGGCAGCAGTTCTTCCTCGGTGGTTCCTGGATAGGTGGTGCTTTCCAGCGATACCACCTGGCCGGCGCGCAGGTAAGGCTTGAGCGAGTCGGTGGTGTTGATCACGAAACTCATATCGGGTTCGCGATACTTGTTCAGTGGAGTGGGAACACAGAGGATCAAGGCATCGCATTCGCTGACACGGCTGAAGTCCACGGTCGCTTCGAAGCCGCTGGCGTGGGCCGCGGCGATCTTGCTGGCGGGAATATGCTCGATGTAGCTCCGCCCTGCATTCAGTTGGTTGACTTTGTCCTGATCGACATCAATACCCAGCACACGAAAACCGATTGCGTTGTAGCGCAACATCAACGGCAGACCGACATAACCCAGCCCGATAATACCGATCAGCGCTTCTTTGCTCTTGAACTTCTCAATGCTTGCTTGTTTGATGTCTGGCATCAATTAAAACTCCAACTGGACTTGCGTCTTAATATTTAATAAGTGCTTAACTTCAACTTTTAATAGGCTGGAAGTTTTAACTTTGAATGATTGGAAATTAATTGCTAGAACCCGGGGTGGTCTCAGGCTGGAGATACGAGGGGGGCCGGGCCTTTAGCATGTCTGACGTTTTCACAAGATCTTTCTCACCCATCCTATGAGCACGGCCCAAGCTCGCGGGGCGCCTATGCCAAGCCCCTTGCAGCGAGAGGCGGCCATCGACGATGCGATTCCATGCCTCCGGTACCCTGCATAACCCCGTTTTGCCCGAATCTAGTTCTTTGGCGGGGCATTTTACCTCTATTCGGGGAAATGTCCGATAGCCTCATTCAGGACTTCTTTGCTAACGCGTCGGATTCTTGCTTCCTGCGGGCCTTCTGCATGCTCAAGTACGGGGTTTGGCAGGGAACGGTTCCAGCTGAAAAAGCTCCAGGGAAGGGCGGTCGCGCCCTGGTCGAAAAATGATCGATGTCATGAGAGCCTTGTCGTTCAAGGGGTGTACTGGCTTTCGCCCAGGTTATCCACAAGCGATTCCACAGGGATTGGGGGTAAGCGAGCATGATCGGATGACCGCTTGATGACCCTGGTCAAAAAATAGTCGACCGCCTGGAGGCCACGTTCTGCAAGGGCTTGGATGAGTTTCACGCAGGTTGTCCACAGGCGGTTCCACAGAGAGTGGGGGTAAGCGTGGATGGCCGCGATGAATGAATCGATCCCTGGTCAAAAACTGAGCAGTGCTCTCCAGGCCTTGCAGAGAAAGGGCCGGAGCCGGTTTCCCGCAGGTTATTCACAGTCGGCTCCACAGGGATTGGGGGTAAGCGATTCACGGGAATGTGATGTTGCGAAGTTGTTGATCAAAAAACAGACGATTGGTCCTTAGCCTTGCAGGGCGAGGGCTGTAGAGGCTTTCACTCAGGTTATCCACAAGCGGCTCCACAGCCGGTGTGGGTAAGGCTGTCGGGTCAGCGACAGCCCAGCGACTCCCAGACTCTCTGGGCGCTGTGGTGCAGGATGCCGTGGCGCCGGGCCAGGGCCTGGCGGTCCTTGCTATAGCCGCCTCCGATCACTCCCACCACCGGGATATCCCGGCCCAGGCAATGGCGCATGACTCGTTCGTCGCGCTCGGCCACTCCGGCGTCGGTGAGCTTGAGGTAGCCCAGGGCGTCGTCCCGATGCACGTCGACCCCGGCGTCGTACAGCACCAGGTCCGGCCGGTACAGCGGCAGCAGATAGTTGAGGGCATCGTCCAGCACCTCCAGGTACTCGGCATCGCCCATGCCCATGGCCAGGGGAATGTCCCAGTCGCTCTGGGCCTTGCGCGCCGGGAAGTTCTTTTCGCAGTGCAGCGAGACGGTCACCGCATCGGCGGTGTGCTGCAAGATCCGCGCGGTGCCGTCGCCCTGGTGCACATCGCAATCGAAGATCAGCACCCGCCCAACGCGCCCGCTCTCCAGCAGGTAATGGCTGATCACCGCCAGGTCGTTGAAGATGCAGAACCCGGCTGGATAGTCGTAGTGGGCGTGGTGGGTGCCGCCGGCCAGATGGCAGGCCAGGCCGTGCTCCAGCGCCTGCTCGGCGGCCAGCAGCGAGCCGCCAACTGCGCGCACGGTGCGCCGGGCCAGGGCTTCGCTCCAGGGCAGGCCCAGGCGCCGCTGGTCTTCCCGGGACAACTCACCCTGCATGTAGCGTTCGATATAGCCAGGGTCGTGGGCCAGCGCCAGGACTTCGGCCGGGCACAGCTGTGGACGCAGCAGGTCGGTATCCCGGGTCAGGCCGCTGTCCACCAGGTGGTCGCGCAACAGGCGGAACTTGTCCATGGGGAAGCGATGTTCCGGGGGGAATTCCGGGCTGTAGTCGTCGTGGTAGATCAGCGGCAATGTCATGGCATTTTCTTAGAAGGACCCGTGAAGGATCCTAACAGCGATGTAGACTTGCACCCATTAAAATGGAGGGCACCGATGGAGCCGATATTGCAACTGGAAAGCGCGCGCCTGGTGCTGCGCCAATGGCGTGACGATGATTTGCAGGCTTTTGCGGCGATGTGTGCCGATCCCCAGGTCATGCGCTACTTTCCGGCACCCTTGAGTCGCCTGGAGAGCGCTGCCTTGATCGGTCGCATACGTGGTCATTTTGCCGAGCATGGTTTTGGCACCTGGGCCCTGGAGCGCAAGGATAACGGCGCCTTCATCGGTTTTACCGGCCTGGGCGTGGTGGGTTTCGAAGCGCCTTTCACCCCGGCGGTGGAGATCGGCTGGCGCCTGGCCCGCGAGCACTGGGGCCTGGGCTATGCCAGCGAGGCGGCCTGGACGGCGTTGCGTTGCGCGTTCGAGCGCCTGGCCCTGGACGAAGTGGTAGCCTTCACCACCCGGACCAACCTGCCGTCGCAGAAAGTGATGCAGGCCATCGGCATGCAGCATGTCGTCCAGGGGGATTTCGAACATCCCAAGCTCGCCGGCGATCACCCGTTGCGCGAGCATGTGCTGTACCGCATCACCCGTGAACAATGGTTGGAAACCTTGCATGGATAGCAATCGCGCATGTTTAGATGTGCCGATGAGGTTGCTTGCCCCCGAATCGATTTGACCGCCGCAGCCGAGATTGCGCGGTTTTGCTCTGTGTGAGGAGAGTCTGAATGAGTCATGTGCTGGATGATCTGGTCGATCTTTTGACCTTGGAACCCATCGAGGAAAACCTGTTTCGTGGACGCAGCCAGGACCTGGGTTTCCGCCAGCTGTTCGGTGGCCAGGTACTCGGCCAATCGCTGTCCGCCGCCAGCCAGACGGTAGAGGAGGCGCGCCACGTACACTCCATGCACGGTTACTTCCTGCGTCCCGGGGACGCCGCCTTGCCGGTGGTCTACCAGGTGGACCGGGTCCGCGATGGCGGCAGCTTCAGCACCCGGCGCGTGACGGCGATCCAGAAGGGCAATCCGATCTTCACCTGCAGCGCTTCGTTCCAGTACGACGAGCAGGGCTTCGAGCACCAGAGCAGCATGCCCCAGGTGGTCGGCCCGGAGAACCTGCCCTCGGAGCTGGAGATCGCCACCCAGCGCGCGCACCTGATTCCCGAGCACATGCGGGAAAAGCTGCTGTGCCCCAAGCCCATCGAAGTGCGCCCGGTGACCGAGAGGGACCCGTACAACCCGCAGCCGATGGATCCGGTGAAGTACGTCTGGTTCCGCGCCGACGGCACCCTGGCCGACAACCCGGCGCTGCACAAGTACCTGCTGGCCTATGCCTCGGACTTCGGCCTGCTGGTCACCTCGCTGCTGCCCCATGGCAAGTCGGTCTGGCAGAAGGATATGCAAGTGGCCAGCCTCGACCACGCCCTGTGGTTCCACGCCGACCTGCGTGCCGATGACTGGCTGCTGTATGCCATGGACAGCCCGTGGGCCGGCAATTCCCGGGGCTTCTCCCGGGGTAGCGTGTTCAACCGTGCCGGCCAGTTGGTCGCTTCGGTGACCCAGGAAGGGTTGATCCGCCATCGCAAGGATTGGGCATGAGCCTTTCGGATATCGAGCATTGGGTGTTCGACATGGACGGCACCCTGACCATCGCCGTGCATGACTTCGAAGCGATCCGCCAGGCGTTGTCGATCCCGGCCGATGAAGACATCCTCACGCACCTGGCAGCCTTGCCGGCGGACGAGTCCGCGGCCAAGCATGCCTGGCTGCTGGAACACGAGCGCGACCTGGCCCTGGGTTCGCGCCCGGCGCCGGGAGCGGTGGAGCTGGTGCGAGACCTGGCCGGGCGCGGATATCGCCTGGGCATCCTCACGCGCAATGCCCGGGAACTGGCCCACGTCACCTTGCAAGCCATCGGCCTGGCCGACTGCTTCGCCCAGGCCCATGTGCTGGGCCGCGACGAGGCCCCGCCCAAGCCCCATCCCGGTGGCCTGCTGAAGCTGGCCCAGGCCTGGGATGTAGCTCCGCAGCGCATGGTGATGGTCGGCGATTACCGCTTCGACCTGGACTGCGGCCGCGCCGCCGGTACCCGCACGGTGCTGGTCAACCTGCCGGACAACCCCTGGCCGGAACTGACCGACTGGCATGCGCAGGATTGCGCGCAGTTGCACCGCCTGTTGCGCGCTTGAGGCCGGGCGCGGTTCTACTTGAACAGCGCCGCCTGGCCCTGGGCCGAGGTGAACATCTTGTCCCCGTCATGGCCGACCCCCGGCACCTCTACCAGGCGCTGGGCCAGCCCCTGGGGATGACGCCTTAGCAGGTAGTCGAAATAGTTGTGCCCGCGCGCCAGGCGATAGGCGCCCTGGGTCTCGGCGGCGCAGCTCTGGTCCAGGGCCGGGTGCCGTGGGTCGATGTCCTGTTGTCCCAGCAGGTAGGTGATATCCCGTCCCGCATAACGCTGCTCCAGCTGTTCCGGCATTAGCCGGGCGATATAGGCCGGGCGTCGTTCCAGGCCGTATTTCCACTGGTTGAATCCGCGGCAGGCGGCTGGCCCGATGGCTACCGGGCGCCAGGCGTCGAAGTAGGCGTAGGACGAAGGATTGGCGACCACGAAGCGCAGGCCGATTCCGGCCCGCTGCAGTTCGGCAGGGTCACCGCTGGCCAGGGCGTAGCGTTGCACCACCTGGGCACCGCCCGAGTGGCCGGCGACCACCACTTCCCGCAGGTTGGGAAAGCGCTGGCGATCGCCCAGGCGCAGCAGGATGGTGTCCAGTGCCGCGTAGGAACTCAGCGGCTGGGGGGCGGTGGCGGGCTCGCCGCCCATCCAGGCGTTGCCCTGCCAGCGCAACAGGCTGCTGGGCAGGTGGTGGCGGGCAATGTCGTGCTGATTGAGAAACTGCGGGGCGATCACCAGGGTCGTGGCCTCTTGCCCGGCCAGCCTGGCGGCGTTCTCGCCGCTGTGCAGGTAGGTCTGGGCGTTGCGCAGGCGGCCATGGACGATGACCAGGGCCCGCTGTATGCCCGGCAATGGCTGGCGCCAGTCCTGGCTCAGGCCCAGGGCCAGTTCACCGGCCGGCAGTTCCAGTCGCCCGGGGCTGATGATCTTGACCCCATGCCCCGCAGCCTGGGCGCCCAGGCTGCCCAGGCACAGCAGCGCCGCGAGCAGCCGGCGCATCTACAGGCTCTTGGCGGCGAAGGTGTCGCACTGGCCGACCTGGCCCTGGCTGAAGCCGGTCTTGAACCAGCGTACCCGCTGGGCCGAGGTGCCGTGGGTGAAGGAGTCCGGTACCACCCGGCCCTGGCCTTGCTGTTGCAGGCGGTCGTCGCCGATGGCGTTGGCGGCGTTCAGGGCTTCTTCCACGTCCCCGGGTTCCAGCCAGTTCAAGCGTTTTTGCGCGTGGTAGGCCCAGACGCCGGCCAGGCAGTCGGCCTGCAACTCCTGGCGTACCAGCAGGCCACCGTCGCCTTCCATCTGCCGACCCTGCTGGCGGGCCGCCTGCATCTTGGCCGAGACCCCGAGCAAGGTCTGCACGTGGTGGCCCACCTCATGGGCGATCACGTAGGCCTGGGCGAAGTCGCCAGCGGCGGAAAAGCGCTGGGCCATTTCCCGGAAGAAATCCATGTCCAGGTACACCTGGCGATCGGCTGGGCAATAGAAGGGGCCGCTGGCCGAAGTGGCGGCGCCGCAGGCGGACGTGACCCGGCCACGGAACAGGATCAGCTTGGGCGCCTGGTATTGGCGGCCGGCCTGCTGGAAGATCTGGCCCCAGGTGTCCTCGGTATCGCCGAGGATCGCGCGGACGAATTCCGCCTGTTCATCGTTGGCCGGTGGCGCCTTGCGTTCCTGGGTGGTGGCCGGGGCCGAGACCTGGCCGCCGCCCTGGCTGAGCAGTTGCCCGAGGATCTGCAGCGGGTCCTGGCCGGTGGCCCAGCCGATGCCGACGATCAGCACGATCGCCGTCAGGCCCAACCCCTTGCCCCCGCCAAAGCGCAAGCCACCGCCGCCACCACCGCCGCTGTCATCTCGCACATCCACGACGTTGTCGCTGCGCCGGCCTTTCTTCCAAAGCATGGGGGAGTCCTCGTTTCTTCTGCTGGTCAGTGTTGCTGCTGGCTGGAACCGGCGCCAGTCCGGTCGTCAGGGATTTTTGCCCACGCTACCATGGCCGATACCGGGTCGGCCGGTTGCAGACGCATTTTGGGGCTCCCTATTGAACATCGATACCCGCATCAAATTCCGTCACCTGGTGGGTTTTCTTGAAATGGCCCGCCAGGGCAGCCTGGCCCGGGCCGCCGATGTGCTGGCGGTGAGCCAGCCGGCGATGTCCAAGACCCTCAAGGAACTGGAGACTTTGCTGGACACCCGCTTGTTCGAGCGCAGCAAGGCCGGGCTCAGCCTGACCGAGGCCGGGCGGGCCTTCCTGCGCTATGCCGGCCCTTCGGTGCAGGCCCTGCGGGAAGGGGTCAGCAGCTTGCGCGGTGGCGAGCATGCCGCGCAGGCGGTGCGTATCGGCGTGCTTTCTACGGTGGAGGGCCTGTTGCTGCCGGAGGTGCTGCGGCGTTTGCACCAGCGGCATGGGGCGCTGACGCTCAGCGTGGTCACTGGCCCCAGCGCCTACCTGCTCTCGCAACTGCGGGTCGGCGACCTGGACCTGGTGGTGGGGCGCATGACCGAGAGCCCGGAGATCCAGGGCCTGAGCTTCGAGCACCTGTACAACGAGTCCATGACCCTGGTGGTGCGCCCCGGGCATCCGTTGGCCTGCGGGCTGCTCGACCGTGGGGCCGTCGGTCGTTATCCGTTGGTGCTGCCGCTGGCTGGCACCAGTATCCGCAAGCATGCCGACAGCCTGTTCGTGCAGTGCGGCATCGCCCAGTCGCCACAACGCCTGGAAACCCTGTCGCTGGCCCTGGGCCGGCGCTACACCTTGTCCAGCGATGCGCTGTGGATCGCGCCGCTGGATGCGGTGCGCCTGGACCTGGCCAGTGGCGAATTGCTGGAGCTGGACCTGGGGTTGCGCGAGCCCGGTGGCTCGGTGGGGATCTCCAGCAATGCCAGCCTGCCGTTGCCGCTGGCGGCGCAATGGGCGGTGCAGGTGTTGCGGGAGGTCGGGCTGGCCTATCGCGAGGGGCGATATCCTTAACCTTATGGTTATGGATGAGCGCCGGCTTTTCAATAGTCCGCCGGCCTGGTTTGTTTGAAACTCTGCAAGCTGCGCTCCAGAACTCAAACAACAGGAGATCGACATGTCCGATGCAGACGGCAGTCGCTTCGTGATTCGCGACCGTGATTGGCACCCCAAGGCCCTGACGCCCGACTACAAGAGTTCCATCACCCGCTCCCCGCGCCAGGCGCTGGTGAGCATTGCCCAATCGCCCAGTGAAACCGGTGGTCCGGACTTTTCCCAACTGCGCCTCGGACGCCTGGACAACGACCTGCTGCGCAATTTCGACAACGGCGGCTTGCCGGTGGGCGAGCGGATCATCGTCGCCGGGCGGGTATGCGACCAATACGGCAAGCCGGTGCCCCATACTCTGGTGGAAATGTGGCAGGCCAATGCCGGCGGCCGCTATCGGCACAAGAACGACCGCTACCTGGCGCCCCTGGACCCGAATTTCGGCGGAGTCGGGCGGACCCTCACCGATCGCGACGGCTACTACAGCTTCCGCACCATCAAGCCCGGACCCTATCCATGGCGTAACGCTCCCAACGACTGGCGCCCGGCGCACATTCATTTCTCCATCAGCGGTCCGGCGATCGCCACGCGGCTGGTCACCCAGCTGTACTTCGAAGGCGATCCGCTGATCCCGCTGTGCCCGATCGTCAAGTCGATCGCCAGCCCGGAGGCGGTGCAGAGCCTGATCGCCCGGCTGGACATGAGCAATGCCAACCCCATGGATTGCCTGGCCTATCGTTTCGACATCGTGCTGCGTGGCCAGCGCCGGACCCATTTCGAGCACTGCTGAGGAACCCGCCATGCCCGTTCGACTGTTGCCGGAAACCCCCTCGCAAACCGCTGGGCCCTACGTGCATATCGGCCTGGCCCTGGCCGCCGCGGGAAATCCCGCCCGGCCCGAGGAAATTTGCAATCGGCTGGCCAGGGAAGATGCCCCGGGCGAGCACATCCTGCTGTTGGGCCACGTCTACGACGGCAATGGCCACCTGGTACGCGACTCGTTCCTGGAGTTCTGGCAGGCCAACCATGAAGGCATCCATGACCCGATCTTCGATACGGAAAAGCCCTTCAACTGCTTCGGCCGGGCCGCCACCACTTTCGATGCTGGAGAGTGGATCGTGCATACAGTCAAGCCTGGAATTGTAAACAATGCCGCCGGCCTGCCCATGGCACCGCATATCAACGTGCTGCTGTTCGCCCGGGGGATCAACATCCACCTGCACACCCGGTTGTACTTCGCCGATGAGCCGCAAGCCAACCAGCGGTGCCCGGTGCTGAACCTGATCGAGCAGCCGCAGCGCCGGGAAACCTTGCTGGCGCGGCCTTGCGAGGTCGATGGCCAGCGCGCCTATCGTTTCGACATCCGGCTCCAGGGCGAGGGCGAGACGGTGTTCTTCGATTTCTAGGTCGTTGCCCTGGTGCGCTCCGGCTGGCGGTTCAGCGCGGGTTCCAAGTTGTAGAAGATCTGTAACCGAGGGGGCTGGCGGGCCCCCTCGGCGCTTTCTTTCGCGGCCTGACGCAGCCCATAATCGCCGGCTTGTGAGTGATGGCTGTGAGCCCAGAATGACAATGACCAGTGAACGCTCCGTTGTGCCTGAAAAAGCGGCTCTCGCGCCGCGCAAGAGCCGCAAGAACAACCCGGAAAAGACCCGCGAGAACATCCTCCAGGAGGCGGTTATCGAGTTCGTGCAGCAGGGGCTTTCCGGGGCTCGGGTGGACGCCATCGCCGAGCGTATCCATACCTCCAAGCGCATGATCTATTACTACTTCGGCAGCAAGGAGCAGTTGTACGTCGAAGTGCTGGAGAAGCTCTATGGCGATATCCGCAGCACCGAGAGCCGCCTGCAGCTGACGGAGCTGACGCCACCGGAGGCCATTCGCCGCCTGGTGGAGTTCACTTTCGACCACCATGATCACAACGCTGATTTCGTGCGGATCGTCAGCATCGAGAACATCCACAACGCCGAGTACGTGAAGCAGTCGCAGGTGATCAAGGCGATGAACAACAGCGTCCTGCATGCCCTGGACGAAATCCTCGCGCGCGGAGTCAAGGAGGGCCTGTTTCGCAGGGGGTTGAATGCCCTGGATGTGCATTTGCTGATCAGTTCGTTCTGCTTCTTCCGGGTTTCCAATCGCCATACCTTCGGCGAGATCTTCCAGCTCGACCTGCCGGATGAGACGGTCAAGCGCCGGCATCGGGAAATGATCTGCGAATCGGTGCTGCGCTACCTGCAAGCCTGAGTGGTCGCCGGCATTGGCATGGGCCATGGCCGCCCATTAAAATCGCATGCACGAGCCAGCCGGCTCCATGACATTTCCCTCGACAAGGAAGGCTCCATGGGCAACCCCGTCCCCACCCTGAAAATCATCCTGATCCTGATGATCGTCGTCGACGGTTTCTGGTTTGGCGAGCGCTTGCTGTCCATGGCGGGTATCAGCCCGCTCGACTGGCTGCCGACCCAGCTGATCAACCTGCTCGGCATTCTCAGCAGCCTGTTGCTGATCCTCTTCAACGTGCTGTTGCTCGGCCTGCTCTCGCGTTTGCAGCTCAAGTCCGAATGAGCCATCGGCCCCAGGCGCGACCTGTGGCTGATGGCTATGGCAATTGAAAATCATTCTCGACTGACCGTAAGGTGCCCGGCACGCCTACTTGCTGGCGCGCATCCAGCTCAAGTACCAGGCCGGGCTGCTCAACGAGCAGGACCTTGCGCAACTGGCCGGGTACTTCCACCCGGTCCTGCAGCCACTGTCGAGCCTGCGAGGTTGCGACAAGGCCCGCAGGGCCTTCAACAATCGCGCCCCCCACACACTGCGGCCGTTGCGCGCCCGTGCGCAGCCTGCGGCAGCGGCTATCCGGAGCAGGCACGGGACCATGAATGGGCGCCAGAAATGCCAACGGCCGTCACGAGGACGGCCGTAGCGGGGACAGCGGATCAGCGCCGGGTCAGCAGGACCCCGGATTCCATGTGGTGGGTCCAGGGGAACTGGTCGAACAGGGCGCAGCGCTCGATGCGGTGGGTGTCGTGCAACTGGGCGATGTTGGCCGCCAGGGTTTGCGGGTTGCAGGAGATGTACAGGATGTTGTCGAAGCGTCGGGTCAGCTCGCAGGTGTCCGGGTCCATGCCGGCCCGGGGCGGGTCGACGAACACGCTGCCGAACGCGTAGCTCTTCAGGTCCACCCCTTGCAGGCGGCGGAACGGCCGTACTTCATTGAGCGCTTCGGTCAACTCCTCGGCGGACAGGCGCACCAGGGTGACGTTGTCCACGGCGTTTTCGCTGAGATTGCTCAGGGCGGCGTTGACCGAGGTCTTGCTGATCTCGGTGGCCAGCACCTTGCGCACCCGGGTGGCCAGGGGCAGGGTGAAGTTGCCGTTGCCGCAGTACAGCTCCAGCAGGTCATCCTGGCGTTCGCCCAGGGCGGCATAGGCCCAGTCGAGCATCTTCTGGTTCACCGTGCCGTTGGGCTGGGTGAAGGCGCCTTCAGGCTGGCGGTAGCTGAAGCTGCGACCGCCCACGTCCAGGCGTTCCACCACGTAGTCCTGGCCGATCACTTCACGCTTGCCCTTGGAGCGGCCGATCACGCTGACTTTCAGCTCGGCGGCCAACTGGCTCGCGGCCTGGTGCCAGTGCTCGTCCAGCGGGCGGTGGTAGCACAGGGTGATCATCGCATCGCCGGCCAGGGTGGTGAGGAACTCCACCTGGAACAGCTTGTGGCTCAGGGCGTGGCTGGCTTGCCAGGCGGCCTTGAGCTGCGGCATCAACTGGTTGATGCGCTGGCTGGCGATGGGGAACTGCTCGATGAGGATCGGCGTGCGCTTGTCCTCCTGGGAGAACATCGCGTAGTGGCGCTCGCCGGCTTCGCGCCACAGGCGGAATTCGGCGCGCAGGCGAAAGTGCTGCAGCGGCGAATCGAAGACCTGGGGCTCGGGCGCGTCGAAGGGCGCCAGCAGGCCACGCAGGCGCGTGACCTTTTCCTGCAACTGGGTGCTGTAGCTTGCGGCGTCGAAAGTCATGCGCTGAACCAACCCAGCTTGGCCACGAACAGGATCGACAGGATCACCAGCGGGGCGTTGAGTTCACGGGCGCGGCCGGTCAGCAGCTTGATCGCGGTCCAGGCAATGAAGCCGAAGGCGATGCCGTTGGCGATGGAGTAGGTGAACGGCATCGCCAGGGCGGTGACCACTACCGGAGCGGCGACGGTGATGTCGTCCCAGTCGATTTCCGCCAGGCCCGAGGTCATCAGCACGGCCACGAACAACAGCGCCGGTGCGGTGGCGAAGGCCGGGACGCTGGCTGCCAGCGGCGAGAAGAACAAGGCCAGCAGGAACAGGACCGCCACTACGATGGCGGTCAGGCCGGTGCGTCCGCCGGCGCTCACGCCCGCCGCGGATTCGATGTAGCTGGTGGTGGTGGAGGTGCCCAGCAGGGAGCCGGCCATGGCCGCGGTGCTGTCGGCGATCAGGGCCCGGCCCATCTTCGGCATATGGCCGTCCTTGCCCATCAGGCCGGCGCGCTTGGCCACGCCGATCAGGGTGCCGGAGTTGTCGAACAGGTCGACGAACAGGAAGGCGAAGATCACGCTCACCAGGCCGATGTCCAGGGCGCCCTTAATGTCCAGCTGCAGGAAAGTCGGGGCCAGGGACGGTGGCATGGAGGTCACGCCGCCGAATGGAGTAACGCCCAACAGGATGGAGACGACCGTCACCGAGAGGATGCCGATCAGCACCGCGCCGCGGACCTTCAGGGCCTCCAGGGCGACGATCATGGCAAAGCCCAGGGTGGCGAGGATCGGCGCAGGTTTCTTCAAGTCGCCCAGGCCGACCATGGTGGCCTGGTTGCTGACCACGATGCCGGCGTTGTGCAGGGCGATCAGCGCCAGGAATAGGCCGATACCGGCGGCGATGGCCGAGCGCAGGGGCAGGGGGATGCTGTTGATGATCCACTCGCGGATCTTGAAGATCGACAGCAGGAAGAACAGCACCGCCGAGATGAACACCGCACCCAGCGCCACTTGCCAGGTATGGCCCATGTGCAGGACCACGGTGTAGGTGAAGAAGGCGTTCAGGCCCATGCCGGGTGCCAGGGCGATCGGGTAGTTGGCGATCAGGCCCATGACGGTGGAGCCGATGGTCGCCGCCAGGCAGGTGGCGACGAACACCGCGCCTTTGTCCATGCCGGTCTCGCCGAGGATGCTCGGGTTGACGAAAAGAATGTAGGCCATGGCCAGGAAGGTGGTAACGCCCGCAAGTATCTCGGTGCGCACGTTGGTGTTGTGTGCCTTGAGTTGAAACAGCCTTTCCAGCATGTCTGCTCCCCGTGGCGCCGCCGGGCGCCGTGAATGTATCGACTCCAACAGCAAAGCACAGACTGCCTGATGCGCCTGTGGATTTGCCTGGGGTCGGGAAAAGCCGCGCATCATACCAGCAGCGTGGGCCAATGGCTGCGATCGTCGTCGATGTTTTGCCGGGTGGGCAAGTAGCGCATACTGCGCCCTGATTTCGAGGGGGATTTATGCGCAGTACAGTGAAAACGACCGTCTTGGCGCTGCTGGGAACCGCGGCCTGCTGGTTCGCCGCCTCGGCCACGGCCGGTTCTGCCGCGCCCTTGAGCCAGGTGGAAATCCTCAAGGTGCTGTCGCCAGCCTGCGGGCTGGAGGATGTCTCCGACGGTCGTGAACGGACCCAGTGCGACCACAGCGGGCCGGGCATCAAGGTCTATGTGCTGGAGATCGGCTATGGCCGCGAGCCCTACGTGACCCTGGAAGGCTTCGAGGTCGACGGGACTCGGACCCCGGTGTGCGAAGATGGCTCCAGCTACGAGCCCTGCGCCCCTGGCGGGATCACCGCCGGCTACCTCTATATCTTCGACCTGGCCGATAAGAAGGAAGGCGCCTTCCGTTTCACCAACACTTCGATCAATGCGCCGGGCAACAGCATGAGCGCAGAAATCTACATCAAGTAGGCCGCCGGCGATCCCGGTTCGGCCAGCTAGCCAGCCCGGGTTTGCTCCATTTGTGGTTCGTGCATCCGGTCACGCTGGGCCAGGGTCGGGAATAGCTTGATCCAGGTCCCGGTCACCAGCAGCGTACCGACCCCGCCCAGCACCACCGCCGGCACGGTGCCGAACCAGTGGGCCGTTAGCCCGGATTCGAACTCCCCCAGCTGGTTCGAGGCGCCGATGAACAGGCCGTTCACTGCGCTGACCCGGCCGCGCATCTCATCCGGGGTTTCCAACTGCACGAAGGAGGCGCGGATCACCATGCTGATCATGTCCGCCGCCCCCAGTACCACCAGCACGGCCAAGGAGAACCAGAACGAGGTGGACAGGCCGAAGGCGATGGTCGCCACGCCGAACACCCCGACGGCGGTGAACATCACCCGCCCGACCTTGCGCTCGACGCTGAAGCGCGCCAGCCACAGCGACATCAGCAAGGCACCCACCGCCGGCGCCGAGCGCAGCAGGCCCAGGCCCCAGGGGCCGGTGAGCAGGATGTCCTTGGCGAACACCGGCAACAGCGCGGTGGCGCCGCCGAGCAGTACGGCGAACAGGTCCAGGGAGATGGCGCCGAGGATGTCCGGGCGGCTGCGGATGAAGCGGATACCCGCCAGCAGCGAGTCCAGGGTCGCCTTGCTTTTGTTCAGGGCGGCCTGGCGCGCCGGCAAGTTGAGCATCAGCAGGCAGGCGATCACATACAGGATCACGGTCGGGCCATAGACCCAGACACTGCCGAAGGCGTAGAGCAAGCCGCCCAGGGCCGGGGCGACGATGGTCGCCGATTGCTGGGCCGACTGGGCCGCGGCCACCGCCCGGGGAAACAGTGCGGCGGGCACGATGCTTGGCAGCAGGGCCTGGGTGGTGGGCATTTCGAAGGAACGGGCGCTGCCGAGCAGGAACGCCAGGATGAAGATCAGCTCCCGGCTGACGCTGTCGGTCAGGCTGCCGATGGCCAGGGACAGGGCGATCAAGGCTTGCAGCGACTGGCAGATGGCGGCCACGCGGCGCCGGTCGTAGCGGTCGGCCACGTGCCCGGTATGCAGCATGAACAGCACCCGTGGGGCGAACTCCACCAGCCCCACCAGGCCCAGGTCGAGGACGTTGCCAGTCAGTTGGTAGAGATTCCAGCCGATGGCCACGGTGAGCATCTGGAAACCGCTGGCGGTGAAGATCCGGGCTATCCAGAAAGCGATGAACGGACGGTGGTGGCGGAGCAGCAAAGGTTCTGGGCTGGGCATCGGCAGGCAAATCTGAGCGGGGAGTGCCGCGAGGTTACCACCAAGATGTAACCAATAGTTGCGGTCCAGGGAAAATCGTTAGCCGCGCATCTATCTCGTTTCTGGCTCCTTTTTTCGATGACAGTCCCTGTTGCCGCGGCCGCAGGTTCCGGCTGATCGGTCGGACGCCGAAGGTCCTGTGGACCTTGTCGCAGCTTCGCGGGCTCAGCAGCGGCTACGGGGGGATGTGTGCTGGAGAAGTGTCGGGAAACCCCGGTCTTGAGAGGGTGAGGCAAGCTGTCACGCGGCAAATAACCACAGAGTTGCGCACTAAATTTAGGACTACTCTTTTAACGTTGATTGATCCAGATCAAGGCCTTTTTCGAGGATTGGTGTGGTGGCCGCAAGGCCAGGATCCCTGCGTAGCGATGGTTTAAAAGAACGAATCCGAATTCGCCGCACTCCATATCCGTGGGGGCAGTGGGTGCAGGCCTCTGGCCGGCAGC
This sequence comes from Pseudomonas sp. KCJK8993, assembly GCF_046230915.1. Taxonomy (NCBI): domain Bacteria; kingdom Pseudomonadati; phylum Pseudomonadota; class Gammaproteobacteria; order Pseudomonadales; family Pseudomonadaceae; genus Pseudomonas; species Pseudomonas sp. KCJK8993. Next base: position 119,512 of record NZ_JBJJLO010000002.1, on the reverse strand, counting down.
CGGTATTACCTGACAGAGGAAAGCTTATGTTCGGTTTAGAGGCTCTTGATCTCGCCCGAATCCAGTTCGCATTCACCATCTCGTTCCACATCCTGTTCCCGGCGATCACCATCGGCCTGGCGAGCTACCTGGCGGTACTCGAGGGCCTGTGGCTCAAGACCCACGACGATACCTACCGCGATCTCTACCACTTCTGGTCGAAGATCTTCGCCGTCAACTTCGGCATGGGCGTGGTGTCCGGCCTGGTGATGGCCTACCAGTTCGGTACCAACTGGAGCCGATTTTCCGATTTTGCCGGTTCTGTCACCGGCCCCTTGCTCACCTACGAGGTGCTGACGGCGTTCTTCCTCGAGGCCGGCTTCCTCGGGGTGATGCTGTTCGGCTGGAACAAGGTCGGGCGCAAGCTGCACTTTTTCTCCACGGTCATGGTGGCCATCGGTACCCTGATCTCGACCTTCTGGATCCTCTCGTCCAACAGCTGGATGCAGACTCCGCAGGGTTATGAAATCGTCAACGGCCAGGTGATCCCGGTGGATTGGCTGGCGGTGATCTTCAACCCGTCCTTCCCCTATCGCCTGGCGCACATGGCGGTAGCCGCGTTCGTGGCCACGGCGTTCTTCGTCGGCTCCTCGGCGGCCTGGCACCTGCTGCGCGGGCGGGACAACCCGGCGATCCGGCGCATGCTTTCCATGGCCATGTGGATGGCCCTGATCGTGGCCCCGGTACAGGCGGTGATCGGTGATTTCCACGGTCTCAACACCCTCAAGCACCAGCCGGCGAAGATCGCCGCCATCGAAGGCCACTGGGAGAACGTCGGTAACGAGCCGACCCCGCTGATCCTCTTCGGCTGGCCGGACATGAAGGCCGAGAAAACCCGCTTCGCCGTGGAAATCCCCTACCTGGGCAGCATCATCCTGACCCACAGCCTGGACAAGCAGGTGCCGGCGCTCAAGGAGTTCCCGCCCGAGGACCGGCCCAACTCGACCATCGTCTTCTGGTCGTTCCGGATCATGGTCGGCCTGGGCATGCTGATGATCTTCACCGGCCTGTGGAGCCTCTGGCTGCGCAAGCGCGACAGCCTCTACACCTCGCGGCCGTTCCTGTACCTGGCCTTGTGGATGGGGCCGTCCGGCCTGATCGCGATCCTCGCGGGCTGGTTCACCACCGAGATCGGTCGCCAGCCCTGGGTGGTCTACGGCCTGATGCGCACCGCCGATGCTTCTTCCGGGCATAGCCTGGTGCAAATGAGCATCACCCTGGCGTTGTTCGTGGTGGTGTATTTCGCGCTGTTCGGCGTGGGTATCGGCTACATGATGCGCCTGGTGCGCAAGGGACCTGTGACCAACGAAGGCGCCGAGACCAGCCACGGTGGCCCCGGCCGCAAACGCACGCCGGCCCGTCCGCTTTCCGCGGCCGACGATGACGACCACAGCACCAGCCTGAACAAGGGGAATTGAGTCATGGGTATCGATCTTCCGCTGCTCTGGGCCGTGATTATCATCTTCGGCATCATGATGTACGTGGTCATGGACGGGTTCGACCTGGGGATCGGGATTCTTTTCCCGTTCGTCAAGGACAGCCGCGACCGTGACGTAATGATGAACACCGTCGCCCCGGTCTGGGACGGCAACGAGACTTGGCTGGTACTGGGCGGGGCGGCGCTGTTCGGCGCCTTCCCGCTGGCCTATTCGGTGGTGCTCTCGGCGTTGTACATGCCGCTGATCCTGATGCTGGTGGGGCTGATCTTCCGTGGCGTGGCCTTCGAGTTCCGCTTCAAGGCCAAGGAAGCCAAGCGCCATATCTGGGACAAGGCCTTCATCGGCGGTTCCGCGGCGGCCACCTTCTTCCAGGGCGTGGCCCTGGGGGCCTTCATCGATGGCCTGCCAGTGGTCAACCGCCAGTTCGCCGGCGGCTCGATGGACTGGCTGACGCCCTTCACGCTGTTCTGCGGCCTGGCGCTGGTGGTGGCCTATGCCTTGCTCGGTTGCACCTGGCTGATCATGAAGACCGAAGGCAAGCTGCAGCTGCAGATGCATGACCTGGCGCGGCCCTTGGCCTTCGTCCTGCTGGCGGTGATCGGCGTGGTCAGTATCTGGACGCCCCTGGCCCATGCCGAGATCGCCGCGCGTTGGTTCACCTTGCCGAACCTGTTCTGGTTCCTGCCGGTGCCGATCCTGGTGCTGGTGACCCTGTACGGGCTGCTGCGGGCCGTGGCACGCAACGCTCACTACACGCCGTTCCTTTTGACCCTGGTATTGATCTTCCTCGGCTACAGCGGCCTGGGCATCAGCCTGTGGCCGAACATCGTGCCGCCGTCGATCTCCATCTGGGACGCCGCCGCGCCACCGCAGAGCCAGGGCTTCATGCTGGTGGGCACCTTGTTCATCATTCCGTTCATCCTGGGATACACCTTCTGGAGCTACTACGTGTTCCGCGGCAAGGTCACCCACGAGGACGGCTATCACTAGCCAGGCGCCGCTCCTCGAGAGGAGCGAAGCTTGCTCGCGATGGCGCCCTTGCAGGCGCCATCGCCTCCCTTTTGAAAGGAGCATTCGATGATGGCTGGTAAACATTCATTGCAGGAAATTGAAGAAGCCGAGAAGAAGCCGCTCTGGCAACGCCTGGGTTGGCTGGCCATGATCTGGGGCGGTAGCGTCCTGGCCCTGTTCCTGGTAGCGAGCCTGATGCGCATGTTCATGAACGCCGCGGGCCTGACCACGCACTGATCTTCAGCACTGCTCATCCCATCCCGTGTCGTGCGGCGCGGTTTACAACCCTCCATTGGAGGGTTTTTTTTGACCTGGGCTCGCTACGTTTTTTCTTTGCAGGCGCAGCCGGTGGGCTCGCGATGAGCGAGAACGCGGTGCTTCAGGTATTTCACGGGGATTCATCGCGAGCAAGCTTCGCTCCTACGTGGGCGGGGTTACTTGCGGGCCTTGAGAATGACGAACTTGGGTGTCGCCGCCACCTGTTCGACACCGCGGAACAGCCGGGCCAGCTTGCTGTGATAACCCAGGTGGCGGTTGCCGACGATGTACAGCGCGCCGCCCACCACCAGGGCTTCCCGGGCCTGCTGGAACATGCGCCAGGCGAGGAAGTCGCCCACCACCTGCTGCTGGTGGAACGGCGGGTTGCACAGCACCACGTCCAGGGATTGCGGCTCCTGGCCGGCCAGGCCGTCACCGGGACGGATCACGGCTTCGCGTTCGCCCAGCAGCGCCTGCCAGTTTTCCCGGGCCGATTGCACGGCCATGAACGACTCGTCCACCAGGGTGTAGCGGGCTTGGGGATTGTCCAGGGCACTGGCGATGGCCAGCACGCCGTTGCCGCAGCCCAGGTCGGCGACCCGGGCATTGCCCAGGTTCTGCGGCAGGTGCGGGAGGAAGGCGCGGGTGCCGATGTCCAGGCCTTCGCGGCAGAACACGTTGGCGTGGTTGAGCAGCTCGATGGCCGGCTTGTCCAGGCGATAGCGGGTCGGGTAGGGCGAGGCCAGCGGCGACCTGGCCTCGGCGGTGGCGATCAGCAGGCGGGCTTTCTTCACCGCCAGCGACGCCTGGACCGGGCCGATGTAGCGCTCCAGCAGGTCGCCGGCGGCCCGGGGCAGGTGCTTGACCATGGCCGCGGCCACCACTTGGGCCCCGGGCGCCAGCTGGCCTTGCAGGCGGATCAGTTGCTCCTCCAGCAGGGCCAGGGTTTTGGGGACACGGACCAGCACCCGGTCGAAGGGACCCACCAGGGGGTCACTGGCCGGCAGCACTTGCACGGCATCGAAGGGCAGGCCATTGCGTGCCAGGTTCTTTTCCAGGGCCAGGGCGCCGAGGTAGGAGTCGCCGCTGCTGGTGATCCGGACCTTGCCCAGCAGGCTCGCGGCCAGGGCACCGAAGCTGTCGTTGAGCACCAGCACGCGGCTTTCCTCGGCTGGTTGCTGCTCGGCCAGGTGGTTGAGCAGGTATTCGTCCGCGGCGTCGAAGGCTTGCAGCGGCTCGTTCTGCTGTTCGGGCTGGCGGATCAGGTCGAGCTGGGCGAAGGGGCTGGCAAGCAGGGGCATGGGCGGACTCTAGGTAATAGGTGGGCCTGTCGGCGCGGGAGCGTGGCGGACAGGAGCCTTCGGGCAGCGCTGTTGCAATGCGCGGGCGGGCTTGTGCAAATGCGGCGATTTTACGTTTTTTCGCCGGTGATTGCCCGCCGTCTATGCCACTACAAACCACCGGTGTTTGTGCACGACGCTTTGCGGGACACTAGGAACATCGGTTTTGTGGAGTTCGTCATGACTGCCAGTGAAGAAAAGTACACCCGCCAGACCCTGCTCGATGTCCAGCCGCTGACCCCCAGCCTGTTCACCCTGCGTACCACCCGGGACCCGGGTTTTCGTTTCCGTTCCGGCCAGTTCGCCCGCCTCGGGGTGACCCGGGCCGACGGCAGTACGGTGTGGCGTGCCTATTCCATGGTGTCTTCGCCGTTCGACGAGTTCCTCGAGTTCTTTTCCATCGTCGTGCCCGACGGCGAGTTCACCAGTGAGCTGAGCCGCCTGCGCGAAGGCGACAGCCTGCTGGTGGATCGCCAGGCCTTCGGTTACCTGACCCTGGACCGTTTCGTCGATGGGCGCCACCTCTGGTTGTTATCCACAGGCACCGGCATTGCGCCATTCCTGTCGATTCTCCAGGACTTCGAGGTGTGGGAGAGATTCGAGCGGATCATCCTGGTCTACAGCGTGCGCGAGGCCAGGGAGCTGGCCTACCAGCAATTGCTCGCCGAGTTGCCCCAGCGGGAATACCTGGCCGAAGTTGCCCACAAGCTGCAGTTCATCAGCACCGTTACCCGCGAACAGCATCCGGGCAGCCTCAACGGGCGCATTACCCAGTTGATCGAAAGCGGTGAGTTGGAGCGCGTGGCGGGTCTGGAGCTGAGTCCTGAACACTCGCGGGTGATGCTCTGCGGCAACCCGCAGATGATCGACGACACCCGGGCCCTGCTCAAGCAGCGGGGCCTGAACCTGAGCCTGAGCCGACGCCCGGGACAGGTGGCAGTGGAAACCTATTGGTAGGGGAAAAGCCCCGTGGCCGCTGCTTCGCGGCCACGGGTCGCTACGGCGTGCCTCAGGACTTGTCGTTCTGGGCCTTGAGCAGGTCGCGGATCTCGGTCAGCAGCACTTCTTCCTTGGTCGGAACTGGCGGTTCCGCTGGCGCCACGGCTTCTTCGCGCTTGAGGCGGTTGATCACCTTCACGCCCATGAAGATGGCGAAGGCGATGATGATGAAGTCGATGATGCTCTGGATGAACTTGCCATAGGCCAGGACCACCGCTGGCGTGTCGCCCACGGCCGCCTTGAGGGTGATGGCCAGGTCGGCGAAATCCACGCCGCCGATCAGCAGGCCGATTGGTGGCATGACCACGTCCCCGACGAAGGACGAGACGATCTTGCCGAATGCAGCGCCGATGATGATACCGACGGCCATGTCGACCACATTACCTTTGACCGCGAAGGCCTTGAACTCACTTAACACGCCCATAGGTTATTTCCTTGTTGCAGATGAGGTTGGTTACAGCAGTGTAAGTCAGCAAAAAGCGTTTTGCCGACTCAACTTTCTACAGCTCGCGGCGTATGACCGATATATCGGCGAAGAGTTTAATCAAAGTGCCATCATTTTTCGCGCGCGATATACCTCGTCATTGCCGCTATAACCACAACATTCTGTCAATCAAGCGCTTGCGGGCTTTCTATTTAGCTTTCAAATGTTTAGCCACTAGCCTCTGGCAGGCGTATCGAGATACGCCCTATATAACTAGAGGAATCCGACATGACTGTTTCTATCGGCCTGGGGAGTCTTTCCCCGCGCGGCGTACTGGGCGTGCTTGCCGCCAGTATGCTGTCCCTTTCCGTACAGGCCGCCACACTGACCCGCGACAACGGCGCGGCGGTAGGCGACAACCAGAACTCGCAGACCGCGGGCGCCACTGGACCGGTGTTGCTGCAAGATGTGCAACTGATCCAGAAGCTCCAGCGTTTCGATCGCGAGCGTATCCCAGAGCGGGTGGTGCATGCGCGCGGCACCGGCGCCCACGGTACCTTCACCGTCACCAACAACCTTACCGACCTGACCCGGGCCAAGGTCTTCGCCGCTGGCGAGGTAACCCCGGTGTTCGTGCGCTTCTCGGCGGTGGTGCATGGCAACCATTCCCCGGAAACCCTGCGCGATCCGCGGGGTTTCGCCACCAAGTTCTACACCGCGGATGGCAACTGGGACTTGGTGGGCAACAACTTCCCGACCTTTTTCATCCGTGATGCCATCAAGTTCCCGGACATGGTCCATGCTTTCAAGCCCGATCCGCGTACCAACCTGGACGATGATTCGCGGCGTTTCGATTTCTTCTCCCATGTTCCCGAAGCCACTCGCACTTTGACCGAGCTGTATTCCAATTCCGGGACTCCGGCCAGTTATCGGGAAATGGACGGGAATGGCGTGCACGCCTACAAGTTGATCAACGCCAAGGGCGAAGTGCACTACGTGAAGTTCCACTGGAAGAGTTTGCAGGGCGTGAAGAATCTCGATCCTAAACAAGTGGTCGAGGTCCAGGGGCGCGACTACAGCCATATGACCCATGACTTGGTATCCCATATTAATAAAGGGGACTTTCCCAAGTGGGACTTGTATGTCCAGGTATTGAAGCCCGAGGACCTGGCCAAGTTTGAGTTCGATCCACTGGATGCCACCAAGATCTGGCCCGGTGTTCCCGAGCGCAAGGTCGGGCAGATGGTGTTGAACCGCAATCCGGCCAATGTCTTCCAGGAAACCGAGCAGGTGGCCATGGCTCCGGCCAACCTGGTGCCGGGTATCGAGCCCTCCGAGGACCGCCTGCTGCAAGGCCGGGTGTTCTCCTACGCCGACACCCAGATGTACCGCCTGGGGGCCAACGCCCTGCAACTGCCGATCAATGCGCCGAAGGTCGCGGTGAACAATGGCAACCAGGACGGCGCCATGAACCTGGGGCACACCCAGAGCGGGGTCAACTACCAGCCGAGCCGTCTTGAGCCACGCGAAGAGCCCGCGGCGGCGCGCTACAGCCAATTGGCGCTGGCGGGCAGCACCCAACAGGCGAAGATCCAGCGTGAGCAGAACTTCAAGCAGGCCGGCGACCTGTACCGCTCCTACAGCCAGAAGGAGCGCCAGGACCTGATCGAGAGCTTCGGCCAATCCCTGGCCGACACTGACGACCAGAGCAAGCACATCATGCTGTCGTTCCTCTACAAGGCCGATCCCGAGTACGGCACTGGCGTGGCCAAGGTGGCCAAGGGCGACCTGGCCCGGGTCAAGGCCCTGGCCGCCAAGCTGGCGGATTGACCTCGACCCGCGTGACGCCCCGGGCGTGACGCGCCTTTCTTTGTAGGAGCGAGGCTTGCCCGCGATGGGTCGCGTAGCGGCCCCGATACCGGTTCTGCCTGGAGCCCTGTGACCCGGGCTGGAGCCATCGCGGGCAAGGCTCGCGCTTACGGAGTTTCTTGAGACAACGGGAGTCGTACCATGCGCCTGTTCATTTCACTGCTGCTGGCCGTCTGCTCTCTGGAGGCCTATGCGGAGCAACCGATCCCCGCCGACCCGGTAGCGGTCAAGGCCCAGCTGGCCAACTACTATTTCGATGCCGCCCGCCGCGGTGATATCGAGATCCTCGACACCTTCATCGAGGCCGGCTACTCCCTCGATACCCGCGACGAGAAGGGCTATACCGCGCTGATCCTGGCCGCCTATCACGGCCACGGGGCGGCGGTGGAGCGCCTGCTGGCCGCCGGCGCCGATGCTTGCGCCCAGGATGAGCGCGGTAATACCGCGTTGATGGGGGCGATCTTCAAGGGCGAGGTACGGATTGCCCGGCGCCTGATGGCGGCCGATTGCAGTCCCGACCAGCGCAATGCCGCTGGCCAGACGGCGGCCATGTACGCCGGCCTGTTCAAGCGTACCGAGTTGCTCCAGGCCCTGGCGGCCAAGGGCGCCGATCTTGAGGCCGAGGATCCGCTGGGCAATAGCCCCACGCGCCTGGCCAGCGGGCAGATCCGCACCGCCGCGCCGCGCTGATCGGCGCCAGCTGAGCTATCATCGCGGTTTTTGCCGGGGGTTCAGATGGCCAAGGCCAAGCGCATGTACGGCTGCACCGAGTGCGGTTCCACCTTTCCCAAATGGGCCGGGCAATGCGGTGAATGCGGCGCCTGGAACACCCTGGTCGAGACCATGATCGAAAGCGGCGGTGCCGCGGCACCCGCCGGGCGTACCGGCTGGGCCGGGCAGCAGGCGCAGATCAAGACCCTGGCCGAGGTCAGCGTCGAGGAGATCCCGCGTTTCTCCACCGCTTCCGGCGAGCTCGACCGAGTGCTCGGTGGTGGCCTGGTGGATGGCTCGGTGGTGCTGATCGGCGGTGATCCGGGGATCGGCAAGTCGACCATCCTGCTGCAGACCTTGTGCAACATCGCCACGCGCATGCCGGCGTTGTACGTCACCGGCGAGGAGTCCCAGCAGCAGGTAGCGATGCGCGCCCGGCGCCTGGGCCTGCCCCAGGACCAGTTGCGGGTAATGACCGAGACCTGCATCGAGACCATCATCGCCACGGCCCGGGTAGAAAAGCCCAAGGTCATGGTGATCGACTCCATCCAGACCATCTTCACCGAGCAACTGCAATCGGCTCCGGGCGGCGTGTCCCAGGTGCGCGAGAGCGCCGCCTTGCTGGTGCGCTATGCCAAGCAGAGCGGCACGGCGATCTTCCTGGTCGGCCACGTGACCAAGGAAGGCGCCCTGGCCGGCCCGCGGGTACTGGAGCACATGGTGGACACCGTGCTGTATTTCGAGGGGGAATCCGATGGCCGCCTGCGCCTGCTGCGGGCGGTGAAGAACCGCTTCGGCGCGGTCAACGAGCTTGGCGTGTTCGGCATGACCGATCGTGGGCTGAAGGAGGTCTCCAACCCGTCGGCGATCTTCCTCACCCGGGCCCAGGAGGAAGTGCCGGGCAGCGTGGTCATGGCCACCTGGGAAGGCACCCGGCCGATGCTGGTGGAGGTCCAGGCGCTGGTGGATGACAGCCACCTGGCCAACCCGCGCCGGGTCACCCTGGGCCTGGATCAGAACCGCTTGTCCATGCTGCTGGCGGTGCTGCACCGGCACGGCGGCATCCCGACCCACGACCAGGATGTGTTCCTCAACGTGGTGGGTGGGGTCAAGGTGCTGGAGACCGCCTCCGACCTGGCGTTGATGGCGGCGGTGATGTCGAGCCTGCGCAACCGGCCGTTGCCCCATGACCTGCTGGTGTTCGGCGAGGTGGGCCTGTCCGGCGAGGTGCGCCCGGTGCCTAGTGGCCAGGAACGCTTGAAGGAAGCGGCCAAGCATGGCTTCAAGCGGGCCATCGTGCCCAAGGGCAACGCGCCGAAGGAGCCACCGGCAGGGCTGAAGATCATCGCCGTGACCCGTCTGGAGCAGGCGCTGGACGCACTTTTCGAATAACTCGGGCTGTTACTGAAAGGACGCACACGATATGGGCATGACAAACATGAAGGACTGGTTGCTGGGGATCGGCTTGCTCTGTGGTTGCAGCCTGGCCCTGGCCCAGCAGGCCGAGGCGCCGCCAGGCTACTGGATCGCGCAACAACTGCCGGTGGGGGATGGCACGACGCTGCAGGTGCTGGAAGACCAACGCATCACCCAGGAGGTCCATGACGAAAACTGGGGCAGCGGCATGGACGCGGACAATCTCCCAGAGGCCGCGGACGGCCAGCCGGCGGAGCCGTTGGAGGCCCAGGCGCGCCTGGTTTCGGACAGTGGCCAGGTGTTGGCGCAGCGGGCCCTGGGTTATCCCCTGGCCAATGTGAAGAAGGCCCCGCTCAGCGGCCTGCCATCGCCGGCCTTCTTTTTGTCCATCGACCAGACCGCGCCCCTGGGCAGCTACAGCGGTCCGCTCACCGAGGTGCTGGTACCGGCGCAGAATCGCCTGGACCCGGTGCCATGCCAGGACGAGAGTGGCGAGAAGCGGCCGCTGATGTTCAGCCATACCGGCAAGGCGGCCTGGCAGATAGTGCCCGCCAGCGGCGGCGGGACCGAAACCATCCAGCAGGTCTCGTCGGCCTCGACCATGGTGGACGATGAGTTCATCACCACCTATCGCACCTTCCGCTATGTCGATGGACAGTGGACGGCGGTTTCCCGACAACAGCCGGGCTACTGGGACCTGGAGCAGGACTTCCCCGAGCCCGCGCTGTTTCCCTGACTGGATGCGGCAGGTCAGATATCGATCAGCGCGCCCAGCTCCCGCTCCAGCTCCTCGGGGTCGCCCAGGTTCAGCTCGATCAGGCGCCGCAGGTGCTCGATGGACTCCAGGCCGATATGCAGGCAGACGAAACCCAGCTGGCCGTTGTTGTCATGGGCCAATTGCACGTCCATGCGCACATCGGCGTCCTGGCCCAGGTGGATATCGGCTTCGAAGGGGCGCTTGGGATCTCCCAGCCAGGGAGTGGGGCGCTCGATCAGCAAGCCCTTGAGGGACAGGTCCAGCAGTTGCACCGGCCAGCGGTGGGTGCCCTGGCTGAGTTCGGTCTTGGCATCGAAGGCGATACGTTTGAAGCGTCGGCGGTCGTCGTGTTGCTCGCTCATGGACTGGCCCTCTGCGTGGTGCACTGACTATAGACCCCGGCACCGGCCCGCCGCTACAACCCATGTCGCGCCTTGCGAAGCAGTCGCCGTAAGCGCTGCCTGGGAGGCATTCGCCGCCAGCGCGAAGCCGGCCCGCGAAGCTGCCGCGCAGCGAGAAAGAATGCTCTAGACCAATGTGGGGGCTGGCCTTTGGGTGGAGTAGCGCTACACTCGCAAGCGCTATCTTTCTGTCCACCTGGCTGGAATATAAAAATGAAAAACAATAATAGCCCGCTACGCCACCTGCCCTGGCTGCTGCTGGCAATCGTAGGAGCATGCGCCCTGGGCGTAGTCGCATTGCGTCGAGGGGAGGCGATCAACGCCTTGTGGATCGTGGTCGCGGCAGTGGCCATCTACCTGGTGGCGTACCGCTACTACAGCCTGTTCATCGCCAACAACGTGATGCAGCTGGATTCGAGCCGCGCCACCCCCGCCGTACTCAACAATGACGGTCTGGACTATGTGCCGACCAACAAGCACATCCTGTTCGGCCACCACTTCGCGGCCATCGCTGGCGCAGGTCCCCTGGTGGGCCCGGTCCTGGCGGCGCAGATGGGCTACCTGCCCGGTACCCTGTGGCTGATCGCCGGTGTGGTCCTGGCCGGCGCGGTGCAGGATTTCATGGTGCTGTTCCTGTCCACCCGGCGTAACGGTCGCTCCCTGGGCGACATGGTCCGCGAGGAGATGGGGCGCATTCCCGGGACCATCGCCCTGTTCGGCTGCTTCCTGATCATGATCATCATCCTCGCGGTGCTGGCGCTGATCGTGGTCAAGGCCCTGGCCGAGAGCCCTTGGGGCATCTTCACGGTGATGGCGACCATCCCGATCGCGGTGTTCATGGGCGTGTACATGCGCTACATCCGCCCGGGCCGCATCGGCGAGATCTCGCTGATCGGCGTGATCCTGCTGCTCGCTTCCATCTGGCTCGGTGGCCAAGTGGCGGCCGATCCGGTCTGGAGCAAGATGTTCACCTTCACCGGCGTGCAGATCACCTGGATGCTGATCGGCTACGGTTTCGTCGCTGCGGTGCTGCCGGTCTGGCTGATCCTGGCACCACGGGACTACCTGTCGACCTTCCTCAAGATCGGCACCATCATCGCCCTAGCGATCGGCATCCTGATCACCATGCCCGAACTGAAGATGCCGGCCCTGACCCAGTTCACCGACGGCACCGGCCCGGTGTGGAAAGGCGGCCTGTTCCCGTTCCTGTTCATCACCATCGCCTGTGGCGCGGTATCCGGCTTCCATGCGCTGATCTCCTCGGGGACCACGCCCAAGCTGCTGGATAACGAGACCAACGCTCGCTACATCGGCTACGGCGGCATGCTCATGGAGTCCTTCGTGGCGATCATGGCCATGGTCGCGGCCTCGGTGATCGAGCCTGGCGTGTACTTCGCCATGAACAGCCCGGCGGCCATCGTCGGGGGTGACGTGGCCGCGGTCGCCCAGACCGTCAGCAGCTGGGGCTTCGTCATCAGTCCCGAGCAACTGCAGGCGGTGGCCAAGGACATCGGCGAGAACACCATCCTGGCCCGTGCCGGTGGTGCCCCGACCCTGGCGGTGGGGATCGCGCAGATCCTCCATCATGTGCTGCCGGGCGAGAACACCATGGCGTTCTGGTACCACTTCGCGATCCTGTTCGAAGCGCTGTTCATCCTTACCGCAGTGGATGCCGGCACCCGGGCCGGGCGCTTCATGCTCCAGGACCTGCTGGGCTCCTTCGTTCCCGCGCTCAAGCGCACCGAATCCTGGGGCGCCAACCTGATCGCCACCGCCGGTTGCGTGGCCCTCTGGGGCTACCTGCTGTACCAGGGCGTGATCGATCCGCTGGGTGGTATCAACACCCTGTGGCCGCTGTTCGGCATCTCCAACCAGATGCTGGCCGGTATCGCCCTGATGCTCGGCACCGTGATCCTGATCAAGATGAAGCGCCAGCGCTACATCTGGGTCACCCTGCTGCCAGCTGTGTGGCTGCTGATCTGCACCACCACCGCGGGCTTCATCAAGCTGTTCGACGCCAACCCGGCGATCGGCTTCCTGTCCCTGGCCAAGAAGTACAGCGATGCCCTGGCCAACGGCCAGATCCTCGCCCCGGCCAAGGACATCACGCAGATGCAGCACGTGATCTTCAACGCCTATACCAACGCGGCCCTGACCGGCCTGTTCCTGCTGGTGGTATTCAGTGTCCTGTTCTACGCGCTCAAGGTCGGCGTCGCCGCCTGGGGCAGCAAGGAGCGCACGGACAAGGAATCGCCGTACCAGGCGGTACCGGACGCCTGACCCGAGGATAGCAACGATGTTCAATGACCTGAGTCGCCTCGGTAAATACCTCGGTCAGGCCGCGCGCCTGATGGTCGGCATGCCCGACTACGACAACTATGTCGAACACATGCAAACCAAGCACCCGGACAAGCCGGTGATGTCGTACGAGGCGTTCTTCCGCGAACGCCAGGAGGCACGCTACGGCGGCAAGGGTGGTCCGAAGTGCTGTTGAGGCACTGCGTTTAGGCAATACCCCGGCAGGAGCCGGCGGGCCCGGCGATGGCGTTCCAAGGAGCGCTATCGCCAGGTCCGCCGGCTCCTGCGTTTTCAGGCATGGGAGACCCTGTTTTGCACAATCCTGTTCCCGTCACCGTTCTCAGCGGTTTTCTCGGCGCCGGCAAGACCACCTTGTTGCGCCACCTGCTCAAGGCCGAGCACGGCTTGAAGATCGCCGTGATCGAAAATGAATTCAGCGACGCCGGTATCGACAGCCAATTGCTGGGCAGCGAGCCGGTTCAAGTCATGACCCTGTCCAATGGTTGTGTCTGCTGCACCATCCACACCGACCTGAGCAAGGCCCTGTACTTGTTGTTGGAGCGCCTGGACAGCGGCGAGATCGCCTTCGACCGGCTGGTGATCGAGTGCACTGGCCTGGCGGATCCGGCGCCGGTGGCGCAGACCTTCTTTATCGATGAAGAGCTGCGCGAGCGCTATATCCTCGACGGCATCATCACCCTGGTGGATGCCAGGCACGCCGAGTTCCACCTGACCCAGACCATCGCCCAGGCGCAGATCGGCTTTGCCGACCGCTTGCTGGTGAGCAAGCGCGACCTGGTGGACCAGGACAGCTTCGAGGCCCTCTGCCAGCGCCTGACGCGGATCAACCGCCGGGCGCCGATCCATGTGGTGGATCACGGCAATATCGAGCTGGCGCAGCTGCTGGATGTGCGCGGCTTCAATCTCAATGCCGACCTGGGTGGCGGCATCAGCCTGCGTCCGGTGAGCAAGGCACCTTCGGTGGATCGCATCGCCAGCCTGGTGTTGCGTACCGAGCAGGCACTGGACCTTGCGCGCCTGAGCGAATTCATGAATGAGCTGCTGGAAGAGCACGGCAAGCAGTTGCTGCGCTACAAGGGCGTGCTGAACGTCATCGACGAACCCCGGCGCATGGTGTTCCAGGGCGTGCTCAAGCTCTACGGCTTCGACTGGGACAGCGAGTGGGCTGCAGACGAAGTTCGCGAGAGCGTGATGGTGTTCATCGCCGATGACCTGCCGGAAGAGAAGATTCGCCAGGGCTTCGCGCGGATGCTGGCCGGCTGACACCGCGTTGCGCAGCCTGCTCCTCCAGGCCCCTGAGCAAGAGCAGTTGCAGGTGTTCCAGGTGCTGCTGCATCAACGCCTCGGCCAGCGTGGCGTTGGCCTCCTGCAACGCGTCGACGATGGCGGCGTGTTCCTGCCAGGCGCAATGCTGCAAGGCCTGGCCCGCCAGTTGGGCGATGGCCAGGGAGGTCAGGGGCACCAGGCTGCCGAGGAAGTGGGCCAGGGGCGCATTGCCGGCCAGTTGCGCCAGTTGCAGGTGGAACTCCCCTGACAGGCGGATGGCCGGGCCATGCCAGCCGCGTTCGATGGCCTCGCGCTCGCGGGCGACCAGTTGGTGCAAGGGCTGCAAGCGCTTGCGCGGCTGCTGGCAGGCCAGGCGCACCAGGGCGATTTCCGCCAGGCGCCGGGCGTGGAGGATCTGCCGGGTCTGCTCCAGGTCCGGTGCCGCCACCCGGGGCCGGTGGTTGGGCCGCAGGATCACTACCTGCTGGTGGGACAGGCGCGCCAGTACCTGACGCACGATACTGCGGCTGATGCCAAAGGCCTGGCCCAGGCTGTCCTCGGTGAAGCGGCTGCCGGGGGCGATGCGCTGCTCGAGGATGGCATCGAAGATCTGCGGGTAGACATCGTCTACCAACAGCTTCTTCGCACCACGTCGATGCAGGTTGGCCAGCGGGGTGAAGCGAGGGTTTTCCTGGGCGTGGCTGGCCATGGCCGGTCTCCGGTCCAGTTGCCGATACGGGATGGGTTACCGGGCGTCCGGGCCCAGGTGGTCGTCCGGGATATTCAGTTCGATGCCCATGCGCTGGCCCTCCTGGAGGATATGCCGGCGCATCTCGGCGCTGGCCTGGGCGCTGTTGCGGTTGCGGATCGCTCGGACCACCGCTTCGTTTTCCTCCAGGCGTTCGGCCAGGTGCTGGGGAGATTCGCGCAGGATCCGCGCGCTCTGCCTGAGGGCGTTGCTGGTCTGCTGCACCACGTTCTGGAAGATCGGGTTGCTGGTCAGGGTGAACAGTTCTTCATGGAAAGCGATGTAGGCATTGGCCCCGGCCTCTGCGTCGCTGGCTTCCAGGGCTTCGCGCATGTCCATCAGGGTCAGGCGTAGCTGGCCGATCTCCCGGCTGCTGATGGATTGCGCCACCAGGCCGACGATGAAGGGCTCCAGGGTATAGCGCAGCTGCAACACGTCCTCCAGGCTGGCGCCGGCCAGCGTGGCTTCCGGGCCCTGGAGCTCGTCCAGGGGGGCCTCGAGCACCAGCACGCCCTTGCCGGGCATGGAACGCACCAGGCCCAGGGTTTCCAGGACGATCACCGCTTCACGCAGGCTGGGCCGGCTGATCCCCAGCTGTTCGGCCAGTTCACGCTGTCCGGGCAGCATGTCGCCGGAGCGCCACTGGCCGCGGGCCAGGGCGGCCCGCAGCTTTTCTACCACTGAGTTCACAACCGTTGACGAGCTGATCACTGTCGACTCCATGTAAGGGGCGCGCGTTGTCGCGCGCTGATTGCTGTGCCTGGCGCGGGCCGGCACAAGGATGGATCAGAATTCCTGCTGGCTCCCGCTCGCAGCCTTGCGGGCCTGGAAACCATAGCCTTGCTGGCCGCTGAGCACCTTGCCGGCCCGCTGTAGATCGATGTCCTGTTCCCAGCGGGCGATGGCGACCGTGGCCACGCAATTGCCGATCAGGTTGGTCAGGGCCCGGCCGATGCCCATGAACCAGTCCACCGCCAGCACCAGGACCAGGCCCACCACCGGGATCGCCGGGATCGCGGTCAGGGTCGCCGCCAGGATCACCAGGGCCGAACCGGGAATGCCGTGGGCACCCTTGGAGGTGATCAGCGATACCAGCAGGATGGTCAGCAGGTCTGCCATGGACAGCGGCGTGCCGGTGGCATTGGCGATGAAGACGATAGCCAGGGTCAGGTAGATGGAGAAACCGTCGAGGTTGAACGAATAACCGGTAGGAATCACCAGGCCCACGGTGGAACTGCCGATCCCCAAGTGTTCCAGCTTACGCATGACCTGTGGCAGTACCGCGTCCGAAGAGGCGGTGCCGAGCACGATCAGCAACTCCTCGCGCAGGTACTTGAGCAAAGGCAGCATGCGCAGGCCCGACAGGCGCATCACCAGGCCCAGGATCAGCGCGACGAAAGCGCTGCAGGTCAGGTAGAACACGCCCACCAGGCTGCCCAGGTGCTGTAGCGAGTCCAGGCCGTACTTGCTGGTGGTGAAGGCAATGGCGCCGAACACCCCGATGGGCGCCAGGTGGACGATCATGCCCATGATGCGGAAGATCACGTGGCTCAGTTCGTTGATCAAGCGCGAGATCCCGGAGGCCGCTTCGCCCACCAGGTTCAGCGCGCTACCGAACAGTACCGAGAACAGCAGCACCTGGAGGATGTTGTTCTCGGCGAAGGCACCGAGCACCGAGGAGGGGATCAGGCCCATGAGGAACTGGCTGGTGGTGAGCATATGCTCGCTGCGCTGGGCGATGTCGCCCATGTCAGCGGAAGACAGCTGCTCCAGGTGGATGTTGGCGCCGCTGCCGATGCCGGTGCTGAAGGCCATGACCAGGCCGATGACCAGGGCCAGGGTGGTGAGGATTTCGAAGTAGATCACCGATTTCAGGCCGATGCGGCCGACCTTCTTCAGGTCGCCGGCGCCGCAGATGCCGCTGACCACCACGCAGAACACGATGAGGCCGATGAGCATCTTGATCAGCTTGATGAAGGCATCGCCCAGGGGTTTGAGTTGCGAGGAGTATTCGGGGAGGGTGAGACCGCACACGATGCCGAGCAACAGCCCGAGCACCACTTGGAGGAAGATCGAACGCGAGCACCATTTGAGCATGGGAGGAATCCTGGTCGGTGTCCGGCCTGCCGGGCATTCGAGACGCGGCGGATGACGGACTTAATTATTGTGGTCTTACCGGTTTGTCCAGTGCAGGCGCAGTCTACGCTCGGGTTTTTTGGGTTTACAAGAGGAATCGGGCAAATTGGCTTTGCCGGTCTGACCAGTGGTTTTGTGCTGCCGATCCAGGCTTTCGGTCTTGTGGTATTCGGGGGACGTGCAAGGGCCGTCGCAGAGCCTTGGAGGTTCCTGCGGGGCGCGTCGCCGCTTGCAGTAGCTGCTAGAGGGAGTTTTTTGGGGACATGAAAAAGCCCGGCGCCAGGCCGGGCTTTTCTATTGCGGTGCGGTGCCGATTAAGCGCCGTACACCGGCAGCTTCTTGCAGATGGCCTTGACCTTCTCGCGTACGGCGTCGATCACCGCTTCGTTGTTCAGGTCAGCCAGGATGTCGCAGATCCAGCCGGCCAGCTCGCGGCACTCGGCTTCCTTGAAGCCGCGGGTGGTCACGGCTGGAGTACCGAAGCGCAGGCCCGAGGTGACGAACGGCGAGCGTGGGTCGTTTGGCACGGAGTTTTTGTTCACGGTGATGAAGGCCTTGCCCAGGGCGGCGTCGGCGTCCTTACCGGAGATGTCCTGCTTGATCAGGGACAGCAGGAACAGGTGGTTCTGGGTACCGCCGGAAACCACGTCGAAACCGCGCTCGATGAACACTTCGGCCATGGCCTGGGCGTTCTTCACCACTTGCTGCTGGTAGGCCTTGAACTCAGGTTGCAGGGCTTCCTTGAAGCAGATGGCCTTGGCGGCGATCACGTGCTCCAGCGGGCCGCCCTGGGCGCCAGGGAATACGGCGGAGTTCAGTTTCTTCTCGATGTCGGCGTTGGCGCGAGCCAGGATCAGGCCGCCACGTGGACCGCGCAGGGTCTTGTGGGTAGTGGTGGTGACCACGTCGGCGAATGGCACCGGGTTCGGGTATACGCCAGCGGCTACCAGGCCGGCCACGTGGGCCATGTCGACGAACAGGTAGGCACCGACCTTGTCGGCGATTTCGCGAAAGCGTGGGAAGTCCAGGATCTGCGAGTAGGCGGAGAAACCGGCGACGATCATTTTCGGCTTGTGCTCGACCGCCAGGCGCTCGACTTCGTCGTAGTCGATCAGGCCGTTGGCATCGATGCCGTATTGAACGGCGTTGTACAGCTTGCCGGAGGAGGAAACCGCAGCACCGTGGGTCAGGTGGCCGCCGTGGGCCAGGCTCATGCCCAGGATGGTGTCGCCGCCTTGCAGCAGGGCCAGGTAGACCGCGGCGTTGGCCTGGGAGCCGGCGTGGGGCTGGACGTTGGCGTAGTCGGCGCCGAACAGTTCCTTGGCGCGATCGATTGCAAGCTGCTCGACCACGTCGACGTACTCGCAACCACCGTAGTAGCGCTTGCCTGGGTAGCCTTCGGCGTACTTGTTGGTCAGTACCGAGCCTTGAGCTTCCATCACCGCTGGGCTGGTGTAGTTTTCCGAAGCGATCAGCTCAATGTGCTCTTCCTGGCGCTGAGCTTCTTGCTCCATGGCGGCAAAGAGATCGGCGTCGTACTTGGCAATAGTCAAATCACGGCTGAACATGGCGGTCCTCAAGGATCGGGGGGGCAGAAAAGGCAAGCATTCTAACCCAATGGGTTTTGGATGGCATATGAAAGGACATCATGTCGCACGCAAAACAGCTTCAAGTGACGGGCTGCAAGCTGAAGCGGATCGCTTTTCTCGTGCAGCTTGTCGCTTGAAGCCTGCCGCTGCTTCTAGTCGAACATGAACAAGGCGTCGTTGCTGAATTGCGCTTCGAAACGGTTGGCCGGCATCGGCCGCCCGAACAGGTAGCCCTGGACCTCGTCGCAGCCGTGTTCGCGCAGGAAGTCCAGCTGTTCGTGGGTCTCCACCCCTTCGGCGATCACCGCCAGGTTCAGGCTGTGGGCCATGGCGATGATGGCGCGGGCGATCTGCGCGTCCTGCTCGCCGGACGGCAGGCCGTCGACGAAGGTGCGATCGATCTTCAGCACGTCGATGGGGAACTGCTTGAGGTAGTTCAGTGACGAGTAGCCAGTGCCGAAGTCGTCCACCGCGATGCTCAGCCCCAGGTTCTTCAGGCCGTCGAGTATCTGCATCGCTTCGCTGACCTCGCGCATCAGGATGCTTTCGGTCAACTCCAGCTCCAGGCATGCCGGCGGCAGGCCGGTGTCCCGGAGAATGGTGGCAATGCGCATGCCCAGCTGGCCGTCGGAGAATTGTCGGGCCGAAATGTTCACCGAAACCTTCGGTACCCGCACCTTGGCCACGTGCCAGGCCTTGAGTTGGCGACAGGCTTCGCTGATCACCCAATCGCCGACATCCACCACCAGCCCCAGTTCTTCCAACACCGGAATGAAGTCGCCCGGCGGCACCAGGCCGCGGCGTGGATGGCGCCAGCGCAGCAGGGCCTCGGCCCCGGTCAGGCGCTTGCCGTCGCCGCTGAACTGCGGTTGGTAGTAGAGCACGAACTCCTGCTGCTCCAGGGCATGGCGCAGGTCGCTTTCCAGTTCCAGGCGTTCCAGGGCACTGGCGTTCATGTCCGCCTGGTAGAACTGGAAGTTGTTCTTGCCGCGTTCCTTGGCGTGGTACATCGCGGTGTCGGCGTTCTTCATCAACTGGCTCAGTTCGTTGCCGTCCTGGGGGCTCAGGGCGATGCCGATACTGGCGGTGACGAAGAACTCACGGCCTTCGAGGACGAAAGGTTTGACCAGGCTGGCGAGGATCTGCTCGGCGACGTGGATCGCCCGGTTCAGGGCAATTTCCCGACTGGCGCGCGGTTGCAGCAGCAGGGTGAACTCGTCGCCGCCCATCCGCGCCACGGTATCGTCATCGTCGACGCAACCCAGCAGGCGGACGGCCATCTCCTTGAGCATGCGGTCGCCGGCAGCATGGCCCAGGGAGTCGTTGATCGGTTTGAAGCGATCGAGGTCGAGGAACATCAGCACCACCCAGGACTTCTGCCGTTCCGCCGATTGCAGCGCGGTGTGCAGGCGGTCCTGGAACAGTGTGCGGTTGGGCAGGTGGGTCAGGGCATCGTAGTAGGCCAGGCGGTGGATCCGTTGTTCGCTGGCCTTGCGTTCGCTGATGTCGCTGAAGAAGCACACGTAGCTGGCCAGGTCGCCTTCGTCGTCGAGCACCGCGGTGATCCCGACCCAGGCTGGGTAGTGCTCGCCATTGCGACGCTTGAGCCAGACCTCGCCTTCCCAGGTGCTGTGCTGGTTCAACTGCTTGATCACGTAGCGCAGGTGGGCTTCCTGCTGTTCATCCACGGTGAGCATGTTCGGCAGTTGGTCCAGCACTTGGGATACGGCGTAGCCGCTGACCCGGCTGAAGGCCTCGTTGGCCTGCACGATGTAGCCTGCCGGGTCGGTGATGAGAATCGCCGAGGTCGAGTGCTCGAATACCGTGGCCGCCATGCGCAGGTCTTTTTCCGCCCGGCGTTGCTGGCTGATATCGCGGCCGACCCCGAGCACGCCTTCGAAGGCACCGTGTTCGTCCCAGACCAGCACCAGGCGCAGTTCGATGGGGATCTTGCGGCCATCGGCCCGCAGGCAGTCGAACAGGAACAGCTGGGTCTGCACCTGGCTGCGCAATTGTGCCAGTTGCTCGGGCTTGTCCAGGGCCTTGCTGACCCGGTCCATCAGCACATAGATGCCGGTCAACTGCTGCGGGTTGGCGATGGTCGACTGCCAGCCGTTCTGGAACACCCACTCCACGTCGTAGCCGAGCACCGACTGCACCGATGGGCTGACGTAGTTCAGCGAGAGCTTGTTGTCGGTGGAGAAGATCACGTCGCTGATGCTTTCGGCGAGCATGCGGTAGCGCTGTTCGCTGTCGCGCAGGGACTCGCTGGCCTCGATCTGGTCGGTGATGTCCTTGGCCACGCCGATGATGCGCGTCACCTGGTCGTAGCGATCACGGGCCAGTGCCTGTTCGCGGATCTCGAAGCGCCGCCATTGGCCGCTGCGATGGCGGAAGCGCAACTGGCACTGCAGGAGCTGGGCATACCCGGAATGCCGCTGGTCCTGGCGCAGTTGGTGATAAAGGTCGGCGTCCTCGGGGTGGAGCAGGATCTCCCAGAAGTACTCGCCCATCTGCTGCAGTTCGGTCTGGTTGTAGCCCAGGGTCTGCCCGAGATGGTGGTTGCTGAAGATCATCCGCTGGCTGATCACATCCTGCACGTACAGGTGATCGGGCACGGTCCGCACCACGTCCGACCAGAAACCCTCGCGCTCCAGCAGCGACAGTTCGATCAGCTTGCGACTGGTGATATCGCTGATGCTGAGGATCACCGCCCTGAAGTCGTCGGGTTGTTCCGGCAGGCGCATCACCAGCCATAGGTGCTGGTCGTTGCCCTGGGCATCGCTGAGCTTGATTTCCAGTTCCAGCTGCTTGTGCTGATTGACCAGCGCTTCGAGCAGCTGGCCGCCGATGGCGCTGCCGGGGTTCGGGCTGCCTTCGATCAGCAATTGCCAGGCCTCGTCGCCGGACTGGACGTTGAGCAAGCTCAGGGCGACCTGGTTGACTTCGGTGATGCGCAGTTCCTGGAGCAATTGGCGGTACTGCTCCGGATGGCCGTCCTGCCAGCGCTTGAGCTGGTTGAGCGAATGCAGGTGGTGTTTCTCCAGCAGGCTTGGCAGACCGGAGATGTCCAGCACGCAGAGGGCCACGCCAGTGCCCTCGAAAATGTCCTGGTAGCGGCGCCGGCCTTCGTGCAGTTGGCGCTGGCGTCGGCGGATGTTGAGGAGGGCGATCACCGGCAGCAGGGAAAAGGCCAGCCCCAGCAGGCACTTGCCGATGAAGGCCGGCAGCAGTTCCTCGAGTACCGCGCGCTGGTCGAACAAGCCGCGCAGTTGCCAGTCGCTGTTGCCCAGGGGCGACAGCTGCACGCTGCTGGCCATTTCGTCGGGGTTGAGCATGCCCGGGGTCGGGGTGCTGCGCTCGTCACGCTTGATCACCTGGCGGCTCAGGCGGTTCTCGATCACCCAGCTGGGCTTGAAGCTGTCCTCGCTCTGGCGCACCAGGCTCTGCAGGAAGCTTGGCGCCATCCGCAGGACCCAGTAGCCACGGGTCGAGCCGCTGGCCTGGTGCAGCAGTACGTGCACCACCGAGCCGTCGGCGGGGTTGCTGTAGTAGAAGCGCTGCGAGCGGCTGCGCTGCACCAGCTCGGCGAGCCATACGACATCCTGGCTGCCCTCGGCGGTATCGCTGATGATTGCGCCCTGGGCATCGAGCAGGGCGAAGCTGCGTACATCCGGCAGGGAGCGCTGGAGTTTCTCCAGCAGTTGCTGTTGTTGCTGGCTGTTCTGGGGGACTTCGACGATTGGCAGCAGGTTGAGGGCGATTTGCGCATTGAGCGCCAGGTTCAGGCTCAGGTGGTCGGCGAGGTCGGCACTGTAGTCGATGGCATGCTGGCGCTGGTCGCGGCGAGCCTGTTGCAGTTGGTCGAGCAACTGCCAGAACAGCAGGGCCAGGAGCAGCAGCACCAGGGTCGCCAATGCGCCTTTGAGGGTGCCGCGCAAAGGAGGGGCCGACACAGGGGCTTTAGCGCGCGCTGGCTGTGGCGAAGTAACGTTGGACAAGCTTTGATCCTGCGGTTTGGCTGGGCTGGCGCGACGTGCACTATAAGCCGGACGCCCGAAGGGCGGCTAGCATGCCTTGAGTTGTGGCAAAGTGCCAGACCCGTCTGGCCGACTAGAGGGTCAGCCCGCTCTCGAGCAGGGAATTCGCCAGCCGCGAAAGAATGGCTACGGCGAAGCAGCAAATCACCACCGAGGCCGTGCGATTGATGGCGTGGGGTGTCAGCCAGGCATGGCCACTGCGCTTGATCCGGGCGCCGAACAGCACCCAGGCGCAGCCCACAGGGATCACCACCGTGGTGAACTGCAAGACGAAATGCAGGTAGAGCTCGGCGTCGGCGAACGTTTGCAGTGGGACGATGAATGACACCACCAGCAAGCCCTTGGGATTGATCAGGGTCAGGAGGAAGAAATGCCGTCGGGATACCTGGCCTTCCGGTGAGGCCTGCGGCCTGTTGCCGGACCGACCCCAGAGCAGGTACGAGGTCTTGGCCAGGTAGCAGACCGAAGCGAATTGCATCAGCTTCAGGCACCAGGGGGCGCCATCACCGATGTGTCCCAGCAGATACCCCCAGAAGGAGATCTGCAGCAGGTAGGCCAGGCATTCCAGCAGGCTCAAGGGCCAGGCACGCCTGAAGCCGCTGAGTACGCCTGAGCGCAACAACAGCGTGTTGGTCGGGCCCGGCATCAACAGCAGCAATCCAAGTGCAGACATGATGTTCAGCATGCAGGCGGTCTCCTGAAACACGCCGGGCCACGATCAACAGGCGCTGGCTAGTCCACTAGATAGATCTCGACGCGCTCCTTGTGCGCCCCGATGTTGTTGCGCTTGAGGCGAAGCCGTCCGACTTCGCCGGTCTTGCGCAGGTGCGTGCCGCCGCAGGGCACCTGGGAGAACCCCTCGATGTGCCAGCAGCGGCGCAGATGTTCGGCGTTGGTGAAGCGGCTTTCGATCGGCAGGTCCGCGGCCACCAAGCGTTCGACCTGCTCGAGGATCTCAGGGAAGTACTGGCTGACGTTGTCCTCCATTACAAAGTCGATGCGAGCCTTGTCCTGGCTGATGTGGGCGCCGACTTTCTCCAGCCCGGGAAATTTCTTGTAGAACAGCTCAAGGACGATTTCGGCGGCGAAGTGCAGGCGCATCAGGGCATAGCGCCGGGTCCAATCGATCCGCACGTTGACCAGGTCGCCCACGGCGAAGTCCGGCTCGGCCGCCAGGCGATAGACGATCCGGTCGTCGACCACCCTGGCTTGGGCAACCTCGATTCGGTTGATGGTGCCGTGGTCCGACTCCTGGCCACCGGATTCGGCGAAGAAGATCGTCGGGCTGATCGTCACGTCGCACCCTTCGATACTCAGCACGCGAGCATCCAGGGAGGTGAGATAGGGAGTACTCCAGAAGGCACGTTCCATATGGCTTGTCTGTCTTGTTCCATGGGGAGGGGCGAAAGGTAGCGTAGAAGCATTGAAGAGCGCTTTCGAGGAAAACTGACCGCCGGCCGGGTAGTGGCCCGATGGCAGGCTCATGCCCGAGCTTGCCCATGGCCTTGTTTGTGAGTGACCAAGGTCTTGCTTCTACAGGTTCTCGGGCTATTGACGGGGGCCTTGTGCCACAAGGGCTGCAGCAAGAAAAAGCGCGGCTGAAGCTCCCGGCGGTCTGCCCGCCGTCGCTCAGTTAGGTTAACCTTGAAGGTTGGGAGTGCTGTGTATCGCACCACGAGGCTTAGCAGGCCTGTTTTCACCTTTTTCACGAGGTCCATATTTTGGCTCAATACGTTTTCACCATGCATCGGCTGGGCAAGGTCGTTCCGCCGAAGCGGGAAATCCTGAAAAACATCTCCCTGTCCTTCTTCCCCGGAGCCAAGATCGGCGTACTGGGCCTCAACGGTTCGGGTAAGTCCACGCTGCTGAAGATCATGGCTGGCGTCGATACCGAGTTCGAAGGTGAAGCACGGCCGATGCCGGAGCTGAACATCGGCTACCTGCCCCAGGAGCCGCAGCTGGACCCGACCAAGAGCGTGCGGGAGGTGGTCGAGGAGGCGGTCAGCGTGATCAAGGACGCCCAGGCCCGCCTGGACGAGGTCTATGCCGCCTACGCCGACCCTGATGCCGACTTCGACAAGCTGGCCGCCGAGCAGGCCAAGCTGGAAGCCATCCTGCAGGCCAGCGACGGCCACAACCTGGAGCGCCAGCTGGAAGTCGCCGCCGATGCCCTGCGCCTGCCGGCCTGGGACGCCCGCGTCGAGCACCTGTCCGGTGGCGAGAAACGCCGCGTGGCCCTGTGCCGCCTGCTGCTGTCGGCCCCCGACATGCTGCTGCTCGACGAACCGACCAACCACCTGGACGCCGACTCGGTGGCCTGGCTGGAGCACTTCCTGCACGACTTCCCGGGCACCGTGGTAGCCATTACTCACGACCGTTACTTCCTCGACAACGTCGCCGGCTGGATCCTGGAACTGGACCGCGGCGCGGGCATCCCGTACGAAGGCAACTACTCCGGCTGGCTGGAGGCCAAGTCGGCGCGCCTGGCCCAGGAATCCAAGCAGCAGTCGGCCCACGAGAAGGCCATGAAGGAAGAGCTGGAATGGGTGCGCAAAGGCGCCAAGGCCCGCCAGTCCAAGTCCAAGGCCCGCCTGCAGCGTTTCGAGGAAATGCAGTCCCAGGAATTCCAGAAGCGCAGCGAGACCAACGAGATCTACATTCCGGCCGGTCCGCGCCTGGGCGACAAGGTCATCGAGTTCAAGAACGTCACCAAGGGTTATGGCGACCGCGTGCTGATCGACAACCTGTCGTTCTCCATGCCCAAGGGCGCCATCGTCGGCGTGATCGGCGGTAACGGCGCCGGTAAATCGACCCTGTTCCGCATGATCATGGGCAAGGAGCAGCCGGACTCGGGCAGCATCGAGATCGGCGAAACCGTGCAACTGGCCTGTGTGGACCAGAGCCGCGAGGACCTGGATGGCAGCAAGACCGTGTTCCAGCAGATTTCCGACGGTTCCGACCAGATCCGCATCGGCAACTACGAGATCCCGTCGCGCACCTATGTCGGCCGCTTCAACTTCAAGGGCGGCGACCAGCAGAAGTTCGTCAAGGACCTCTCCGGTGGTGAACGTGGCCGCCTGCACCTGGCCCTGACCCTTAAGGAGGGCGGCAACGTCCTGCTGCTCGACGAACCGTCCAACGACCTCGACGTCGAGACCCTGCGTTCCCTGGAGGAAGCCCTGCTGGACTTCCCTGGCGCCGCCATCGTGATTTCCCACGATCGCTGGTTCCTGGACCGCGTGGCCACCCACATCCTGGCCTACGAGGACGATTCCCAGGCGGTATTCTTCGAAGGCAACTACACCGAGTACGAAGCCGACCGCAAGAAGCGCCTGGGCGAAGCCGCGGCGCAACCGCACCGTGTACGGCACAAGAAGCTGGCCTGATCGGCTCGCTGCAGGAAACGAACGGAGCCCACTGGGCTCCGTTTTTTATGCCTGGAGAACTGATCGGCGGGCTAATTTGCCGGTTTTGGAGGACGTTCAAAGTGAGTGCAAAGCTGCGGCGTTTTGTCACCAATCCAGTGCGTATGAGGCCTGAAGGTTGGGTAGATTTATATTTTTTGCACCATTTAAATTCATAACTGCGACATTTTGCTCTGTCCCAGTGCAGATTGAATTGCTAAAGTCCCTGGCAAATCTCCCCCTTAACGACAATAAATCCGCCGAGACTTTCCATGATCGAATCCGTCGAAGACTTCCTCGCCCGCCTGAAAAAGCGCGATCCGGACCAGCCAGAATTCCACCAGGCGGTGGAAGAGGTGCTGCGTAGCCTATGGCCGTTTCTGGAAGCCAACCCGCATTACCTGGAGTCCGGGATTCTCGAACGGATTTGCGAGCCGGAACGTGCCGTGGTGTTTCGTGTGTCCTGGGTCGACGACCAGGGCAAGGTCCGGGTCAACCGTGGTTTCCGCATCCAGATGAACAGCGCCATCGGTCCCTACAAGGGCGGCCTGCGCTTCCATCCGTCGGTGAACATGGGCGTGCTGAAGTTCCTGGCTTTCGAGCAGACCTTCAAGAACTCCCTCACTTCCCTGCCCATGGGCGGCGGCAAGGGTGGCTCGGACTTCAACCCCAAGGGCAAGAGCGATGCCGAAGTCATGCGCTTCTGCCAGGCCTTCATGAGCGAGCTGTACCGGCACATCGGTGCGGACGTGGACGTGCCGGCCGGGGATATCGGTGTCGGTGCCCGGGAAATCGGCTTCCTGTTCGGCCAGTACAAGCGCCTGAGCAACCAGTTCACCTCGGTGCTCACCGGCAAGGGCATGAGTTACGGCGGCAGCCTGATTCGCCCGGAGGCCACGGGCTTTGGCTGCGTGTACTTCGCCGAGGAAATGCTCAAGCGGCGTGACGACCGGGTCGAAGGCAAGCGCGTGGCGATCTCCGGCTCCGGCAACGTGGCGCAATACGCTGCCCGCAAGGTCATGGACCTGGGGGGCAAGGTGATCTCGTTGTCGGACTCCGAAGGCACCCTGTACTGCGAGTCCGGCCTGAGCGAAGAGCAATGGCAAGCGGTGCTGGAGCTCAAGAACGTCCAGCGTGGGCGCATCAGCGAGCTGGCCAGCCGCTTCGGCCTGGAGTTCCGTGCCGGCAAGACACCATGGGACCTGCCTTGCGATATCGCACTGCCTTGTGCCACCCAGAACGAGCTGGACGCCGAGGCGGCCCGCACGCTGCTGCGCAATGGCTGCATCTGTGTCGCCGAGGGCGCCAACATGCCCACTACCCTGGAGGCTGTGGATATCTTCATCGACGCTGGCATCCTGTTCGCCCCGGGCAAGGCCTCCAACGCTGGTGGGGTGGCGGTGAGCGGGCTGGAAATGTCGCAGAACGCCATGCGCCTGCTGTGGACCGCCGGCGAAGTGGACAGCAAGCTGTACGCCATCATGCAGTCGATCCACCATGCCTGCGTGCACTACGGTGAAGAAAACGGCCGGATCAACTACGTCAAGGGCGCCAACATCGCCGGGTTCGTCAAGGTGGCCGATGCCATGCTGGCCCAGGGCGTGGTCTGAATCGGTTCAGGCCGGTTCGATGCCGATGACCTCGATCAAGCGGTCGCCCGCCGGCCGCTGCCACCAGACCTCGTCCCCGAGACGCGCGCCCAGCAAGGCGCGGCCCAGGGGCGAGGCCCAGTTCACCAGGCCCCTGGCGACATCGGCCTGATCCTCGCCGACCAGTTGCACACTCTTTGGGTCGCCTGCTTCGTCCACATAAGTCACCCGGCTGCCGATCTGTACCCGGTCGCTGGCGCTCGCTTGTACCACCTGGGCGCTGTGCAGGCGCTGGGTGAAGTAGCGCAGGTCCCGTTCCAGCTCCGCCAGGCGCTGGGGATCGCCGGCATCTTGCAATCCGCGCTGCTGCTGTAGCTGCACAACCCTGTCCTGCAGCTCCACCAGCCCCTGTGGCGTAACGTAGTTGGGCTGGCTGCTGACCTGGCGCTCCACCGGCTGTGCGGCTTGGGCGGCGGCCTGGTCTTCGTTGACGAAAGCGCGACTCATGGCGGTTCTCCCTGGTTGGGGTTGGCCATGGTGGCAGACCCCAGGCATGGAGCATTGCCTGAAAGCGACCTATTGCGAACGATAGGCCCGGGCGGCATCGCGATCCTTCTCCTGCTGCCAGGCCCGCTCACGCTCATCCCAGTGGCGCTGGCGGTACTGTTCGCGGTCCTGGTTCTCCAGCATGGCCTGGCACTGGCGGAAACCGTCGCTCCAGCCCTCGGCGTATTGCGCATCCTGGAGATAGCGGGGGACGTCCTTGCGAAACTCTCCACTGATGGAGCCGGCTGCCTGTCGGCCGCTGACGCAGCCGTCGTCGAAACCGTCGGCAAAGGCCGGTGGATAGCCTTGCTTGAGCAAATACTCGTGGTTCGACTCACAACCACCGATCAGGGCCAGTGCCAGCAATGCCCAAGCGTAACGCCACATCGAGGAGCTCCCAGACTTCACATGAGTGAAGTCTAGAAGGGCATTTGTCGGCGACGCGTGAAAACCTTGTCGCTAGGAGCTTGACGCTAGCAGCTGCCGTTAATAGTGGTACCACTTGAGTTCGAGCATGACTTCATTGACCGGGCTGGCCAGCTGGCTGAACTCGCGCTGGGCGCTCAGGCGCAGGCCCAGGTTGCGTGACAGCTCCCATTGCTGGTTGAGGCTCAGGCTGCGGCGCACTTCGCCGTTGGTGAAGTAGTCGCCCTTGGCTTCGAGGCTGAAATTGCCCAAGGGGTTTTTCCAGAGGATGCCGGAATCGAAGCCGGCCGCCGGAGCGATGAAGCCGGCGAAGTCGGCGTTGTGTTCCACCCGAACCGTGCCCAACGCAAAGCCCAGGGTGTCCTCGCCCAATTGCCAGGTGCCGCCGGCACCGCCATTGACGTGGCTGACCAGGGTTTCGTCGTCATGCTTGCCCGGTACCCGCTCCAGGCCGCCGGTGACTTGCCAGGACCACGGCTGCAGCAGCTCGTTGCGTGGGGTCAGGGAGCGGATGGTCGCCAGGTCCAGCTGTTGCAATTGCCAGCGGTTGCCTTCGTACTGGCGCAGTTTCATCTGCAGGATCTCGATCTGCGCCCCGAGGGGGAAACCTTCGGCGTTGTCGTTGAGATCGTGATAGGCCATGCGCGGGTCGTATTCGGCGAAGGCCTTGTCCTCCCGCGTGCCGACGCCAAGCTGCCAGGTTCGCGACTGGTGGCCGTCTTCCGGCAGGCCCGGGCGTTGGATCTGCAGCTCGGGCGCCGGGTTCTGGTTGATGGCCTTGAGCAGCTCGAAGCTGCGCTGCGAACGTTCGGCGTCGCGCTCCAGGCCGTTGGCCCGATAGCGCTCCAGGCGGTAGGCCGCATCGACGACCAGGGCCTGGCGATCCCGGGGCAGGGCCTTGAACCCGGGGTCTTGCAATTGTTTCTGGTCGGCGCTGACCTTGAGTACCCATTGCTGTTCTTCATGGCTCAAGGGCTGGGCGCGGCTGAGCAGCTCGCGCTCGCGGGACGGACGGTAGTCGATGCGCTCCACCAGCCCGGCCTCCTTGACAGCCTTGACCGTGTCGGTGGGGATCGCGGTGAGCGGGAACTGGCCGGTCAGGCGCAGGCTCGGGCGGGCGACCTGGAGCAGTTCCAGCAAGCGGTAGGAGCAGTTTTCGTCGAAGAAGAAGTAGTCGAACTTGATCTGCTTCAGTTCCCAGACATGCTCCACCATGCGCTCGGTTTCTTCCTGGGTCAGGTTCAGCCGGTACTCCCACAGGTCGCGGTTCTCCAGGCTGCGGTACTCCGCCAGCTTCTCCTGGTAGGGGACCAGGGCGAACAGCCCGGGATAGCCGCCCATCAGGCCTTTCCAGGCATAGAGGATGCTGTTGTCCGAACCTTCGATATAGGCGCCGAAGTTGATCGCGTAGCTGAGCAGGGCCGTGTGGTTGCTCTGCACGTCTGCCTGGTCGATACGCAGCAGGGTGTGGCCGAACATCGACGAAGGGCTGTTGAGGTAGGCCGCCGGGAAGATCATCACCGTGCTGTGGGGGGCGACGTCCTTGAACCATTGGCTGAACTCGTTGCACTGGACCGCAGGCAGGTCGTTGAACCCCAGCTGGGCCTTGAGCCAGCGGGTGCGGGCCGGGTAGACGCACTGGGCATGGCGTTCGCCGGCGCTGGCCGGAGCATAGAGCGCATCGAGGGTCGCGCTCAGCTCGGCATCGGGATGATGGGCGCCGTCGGCGGCGAGGAAGAAGCGCGGATCGCTGACGTAGCTGCGCCAGCCGCCAAGCTTGGCGGTCTCGTAGTGGCCGATGGAGATCCAGAAGGGATCGTTGGCCAGTTGCTGCAAACGTTGTGAGTCAATGTGGGGCGCGGCGTACAGCGGGGCGCAGGCACAGAGCGCCAGGTAGGCAAGGCGTTTGAGCATGGTGGGCAACTTGAGTCGGAAATACAAAAGCCCGGAAGGGGCAGGACCAGAAAGAAAAACCCGCTCCCCGAAAGGAGCGGGCGGGGGCCGGCTTAGGCTGGAGTGGCGTACTTGGCCAGGCGAGCATCGCCTTTGAGTACGGCCAGGGTGTTGGCATGCACGTCTTCGGCGGTCACGTCGGCTTTGCTGAAGATCTGCTGGAAGTGTTCATGGGTAACCGCGGCGAAGTGCGCACGGTCTTCGGGAGCTACGCCCAGGACGACGGCGTAGGTGGTCAGGGCTTCGCCCTGGCCCTTGGCCATGTCTTCGGACAGCTCATTCATCATGCCGTTCATGGCGAACCAGGATTTGCCACCGTAGGTCAGGGCGGCGTTGGTGGAGCAGCCGTTGGTGCCGGAGGTCATGCCGAAGGTGGCGTTGCCGGAGGTACCGTTGGTGGTGGAAGCCAGGAAGTGGGCAGGAGTGCCGCGCTGGCCTTTGAACAGCATGTTACCCCAACCGCAGTCTGGGCCACCTGGCGCTTGGGCCATGGCGTTCAGGGAGACGGCGGTGAAGAGAGTACCGAGAAGAATCCGTTTCATAGCGTTGTTCTCTTTGTGCATACCAATAATGGACAGGGAGGTTGGTCCGTGCAGGCACCAGGGGACCGGTTATTTATCCGGTCGCGCAGGTTGGAGTTTAGGCAGAATCCATCGGTTCCGTAAGTATTTACAACGCGATACTGGATATGCCAGGTGGCCCCTGGCATGGGGGGACAGGCTGCGGTCCGTCCCTGTTCGGCCAGCAGGCGCGCCTTGCCAGCCGGGCCTGGCCAGCGCCAGAATGCCGCCATCCGCCCCGCCTGATGTAAGGAAGTCCGATGCCTGATCCTGTTGCCGCCAGCCTGCGTCTCGCGCCTGAGGCCTTGACCCGCCCGTTCTCCGCTGAGCAGTTCAGCTTCTCGACCACCAATGATCTGGAGCCCTTTCGCGGTGTGCTTGGCCAGGAACGCGCAGTGGAGGCCTTGCAGTTCGGCGTGGCCATGCCGCGCCCCGGTTACAACGTATTCGTCATGGGCGAACCGGGCACCGGGCGCTTTTCCTTCGTCAAGCGCTACCTGAAGGCCGAGGGCAAGCGCCTGCACACGCCATCGGACTGGGTCTACGTCAACAATTTCGACGAACCGCGCGAGCCCCGGGCGCTGGAACTGGCGGCGGGGGCCGCGGGCAGCTTCATCGCCGATATCAACGGCCTGATCGACAACCTGCTGGCAACCTTTCCGGCGGTCTTCGAACACCCGTCCTACCAGCAGAAGAAGAGCGCCATCGACCGGGCCTTCAACCAGCGCTATGACCGTGCCCTGGATGTGATCGAGCGCCTGGCCCTGGAGAAGGACGTGGCGCTGTATCGCGATAGCAGCAATATCGCCTTCACTCCGATGTACGAAGGCAAGGCGTTGGACGAGGCCGAGTTCGCCCAGTTGCCGGAGGCTGATCGCGAGCGTTTCCACGAGGACATTTCCGCCCTTGAAGAACGCCTCAACGAAGAACTGGCGAGCCTGCCGCAGTGGAAGCGCGAATCGAGCAACCAGCTGCGCCAGCTCAATGAGGAAACCATCACCCTGGCCCTGCAGCCGTTGCTGGCGCCATTGTCGGAGAAATACGCGGAGAACGCCGGGGTCTGTGGCTACCTGCAGGCCATGCAGGTCTACCTGCTGAAAACCGTGGTCGAGCAGCTGGTGGACGACAGCAAGACCGACGCCGTGGCGCGCAAGCTGCTGGAGGAGCAGTACTGCCCGAGCCTGGTGGTCGGTCATCCCGCCAGCGGTGGTGCCCCGGTGGTGTTCGAGCCCCATCCGACCTACGACAACCTGTTCGGGCGGATCGAGTACAGCACTGACCAGGGCGCGCTCTACACCACCTATCGACAGTTGCGCCCTGGGGCATTGCATCGGGCCAACGGCGGTTTCCTGATCCTGGAAGCCGAGAAGATGCTCAGCGAACCCTTCGTCTGGGATGCCCTCAAGCGTGCCTTGCAGTCGCGCAAGCTGAAGATGGAGTCGCCGCTGGGGGAAATGGGTCGCCTGGCTACCGTGACCCTGACGCCGCAGATGATCCCGCTGCAGGTCAAGGTGATCATCATCGGTGCTCGCCAGCTGTACTACACGCTGCAGGACCTGGATCCGGACTTCCAGGAAATGTTCCGCGTGCTGGTGGACTTCGACGAAGACATCCCGATGGTGGACGAGAGCCTCGAGCAGTTCGCCCAGTTGCTCAAGACCCGTACCTCGGAGGAGGGCATGGCACCTCTGACCGCGGATGCGGTGGCGCGCCTGGCGACCTACAGCGCGCGCCTGGCCGAGCACCAGGGACGCTTGTCGGCGCGGATCGGCGATCTGTTCCAACTGGTCAGCGAGGCCGACTTCATCCGCCACCTGGCCTCGGACGAAATGACCGATGCCGGGCATATCGAACGTGCGCTCAAGGCCAAGGCCACCCGTACCGGGCGGGTCTCGGCGCGGATTCTCGACGACATGCTGGCCGGCATCATCCTCATCGACACCGATGGCGCGGCCGTAGGCAAGTGCAACGGCCTGACGGTACTGGAGGTGGGCGATTCGGCTTTCGGCGTGCCGGCGCGGATTTCCGCCACGGTCTACCCCGGCGGCAGTGGCATCGTCGACATCGAGCGTGAGGTCAACCTGGGGCAGCCGATCCACTCCAAGGGAGTGATGATCCTGACCGGCTACCTAGGCAGCCGTTATGCCCAGGAGTTTCCCCTGGCGATCTCGGCGAGCATCGCCCTGGAACAATCCTACGGTTATGTGGATGGCGACAGTGCTTCGCTGGGCGAGGCCTGCACGCTGATCTCGGCGCTGTCGAGGACGCCACTCAAGCAATGCTTCGCCATCACCGGCTCGATCAACCAGTTCGGTGAAGTACAGGCGGTCGGCGGGGTCAACGAGAAGATCGAAGGCTTCTTCCGCCTGTGCGAAGCCCGTGGGCTGACCGGTGAGCAGGGCGCGATCATTCCCCAGGCCAACGTCGCCACCCTGATGCTCGACGAGAAGGTCCTGCAGGCAGTGCGCGATGGGATGTTCCATGTGTATGCGGTGCGCCAGGCCGACGAGGCCCTGAGCCTGCTGGTGGGCGAACCTGCCGGCGAGCCGGATGCCGATGGCCAGTTTCCCGAGGGCAGCGTGAATGCCCGGGTGGTGGAGCGCTTGCGGGTGATCGCCGAGATGATCGGCGAGGAAGACCTGAAGGAGGCGGAGAAGGAGTCGGCGCAGGAGGCATTGGCGGAAACCAAGCCGGCCTGATGACGGACGATGGCGAGGGCACTGGCTCTCGCCATCGGCGTCGATGCGCTGACGCCAATTTTTCAAAGTAGACCATTCGGCGCCTGTTGGACCGGTCAACTTTGTTTATCGGGCTTTTCTTCTATTCTCAGGGCAAGGAGAACGACAATCGTCGCTGGATCGAAACAGCCTTCGACCGAAGGCTGAATAGTGGATCTACCCGAGGGTCGCCGCCATGTCGCGCAACCTTTGCCTCACTCGCCAATGCCTTGGCCTCGTCACCCGTATCGAATGCTGCGTCCGCCCCCTGGCGGGAGACAACGGTATGTGGACCCTGCTCTTCGCCGCCGGAATGGCCGGTGAACAACCCTCGGCAATCAAGTCCCAGGGGCCGTTCTGCGGTCCGGTGGTGGCCGAGTCCATTCTCGATTCCATCGTTGAAAGCCTGACGACCCATGGCTACCAACTTGCTGACGACCCGCAGATCTGGTGCTTGCACCTGCAGGCCCAGTTGCGTCAGATCAATGGGGAGCGGGGGCGCAACAGTGGCGACTGCCAGTTCCACCCCGAGCGCTGATGGCCGGGCCGAATGCCCGGCTAGGGTGCGACAGGCGCGGCGTCGACCTTGTCGAGCTTGACCTCGAAGCCATACTCCACGGTGTTCAGCTCAGTGCGGTTGTAGCTTTCCAGCTGGCTTGGCTGGCCGTAGAAATAATGCACGTCATATAGCGCCGGACCGTATTCCCGGGCGCTGTGGGAGACTGCGAGGATTTCCTTGAGGTACTGGCCGCTTCCATCCTTGGCGTAGAAGCGCCAGGCATCCGAGGGAAAGAGTTGTTGGTCGACGATCAGGGCATTGCCCTTGAGTTCCAGGCCCTTGGGCAACTGCCGTGCATCGAGGGTTTGTTTCTCGATATTGGCCAGGAACAGCGGGATCGAGCCGACGGCATAGGCGGGGGTTTCCGGGAACAGGTTCAGGTCATAGGTGATCAAGCCGCGCAAGGCGTCGATCTCGAAGGCCTCATCCGGCAATTCGATGGGCTCGCCGCGCTGGCCCTGGTCGTTCTGGGTGAAGAAGGTCAGTGGTGTGTCGCCCGTGCTGAACTGCCCGCCCAGTAGTTCGTCGTTGAAGGTCCGCAGATGGTTGAACTCGATGCGTGCATCACTGGCGTCCTCCACCGACTGGCTGATGGTCACCGACTTCTTCAACGATTCCTCGTCGATCTGCGCTCCCTTGAGGTAACTGGCCGCCTGGTCGTCGTAGACCACCACCGGTAACGGTAGTGCCTGGATGGCCTTGTCGGTGGTGTTGCGTTCGAAGCGCCGCACTGGCAAGTCGAGGTCCTTGCGTGTGACCTGGGCGTTGGAGAAATCCAGTACCGCGACCTCCAGCTTGTCCACTATGCCGTTGAAATAGACCTTGGCGTAGCGTCGGGTGTGCTGGCGGTCGAAGGCGTGCTGTTCATCTTCCAATTGCTTTTCGAAGGCATCGGTCCATGCGCTCTGCTTCTGCATTGCAGCCAACTGGCGCCGGTAGAAGGCGATTTGCTCGGCATCCTCGTTGATCGAACCGGATCGGGAGAGAACCTGGCCGCTGGTATCCCGGGCCTGCACCATCAGGGCGTTGACCGACGCATCACTGGCCTCATCGGACAATGGAGCATTGTTGTTCATCTCGATTTCGGCGACGTTTTTCTCCAGTGCCAGCAGTGTCAGGCTGATGTTGCCGTCCTTGTGTGGCTTGCCGATGTCGGCCTTGGCCAGTTCGAAAATCAGTACTCGCCCGGGCGCTATCACTTCGAGCTTGCCTTGCAGGGAGACAGGTTGCGGTTGGCTCTTGTTGTCGATCTCCAGGCCTTCGACGAAAGGGTAGGCGACGGTCAGGTCATCCGGGTTGGTGATGTTCGAGCTGGAGGGGCTCAGCTGGATGCCCGGGTCGGTTTCCGACCACTCGGGTTGGAAGTCCACGATTTTCTTGTTGCTCAAGGTGACCGACTGCCACTCCAGGCCATGGGGAAAGGGAAAATGCCCGGGAACGCTGAAGCTGAAGGGAAAGATCGGTTGCAGGTCGGTCAGGTAATCCGAGTTAGAACGCTTGCGCAGTACGAACAGGCCATTGACATAGGTATCCACCAGGGCCTGCGGGTTGGGGTAATGCTTGAGCACGGCGAGGTTGTCATCGCCGTACTCGATCTCGATGGGCTTGCTGGCGAGCTTGAGTTGGGCTCGTTCCAGCAACAGCAGCGAACCGCCAAGATCGGCGAAGGCATCCTTGAGCTTGGGGTCCTGGATGGCCGCAAGGGACTTTTCCAGTTGCGCGGCCTCGTCCTTGAGGTTGGCCTCCTGCTTTTCATCGCTGGGCGAACAGCCGCCGCTGCTCAGCAGGGCCAGACCAAGGCCGAGGCTCGCCAAAGGCAATCGCAAATCCATTTTCCAGTTTTCCTGTCCAGGGTCGATGGGCGGTTGGAGTGGCTTCGACACTAGCAGAAAAAGCGCCCGGAAAAACCCGTGGACCTGTGGTTTATGGGGTTTTGGGGCGCTGATATACTCGCCGCCGTTTTCACACCGGCTGCGAGATTCCAATGGAACGTTTTATCGAAAATACAATGTATGCCTCACGCTGGCTGCTGGCGCCGATCTACTTCGGTCTGTCATTGGGCCTGCTGGCGCTGGCATTGAAGTTCTTCCAGGAAGTTTTCCACGTCATTCCCAACGTGTTCGCCATGGCTGAGTCCGAGCTGATCCTGGTCCTGTTGTCGTTGATCGACATGGCACTGGTGGGCGGCTTGTTGGTGATGGTGATGATTTCCGGCTACGAGAACTTCGTATCGCAGCTGGATATCGATGAAAACAAGGAAAAGCTCAGCTGGCTGGGCAAGATGGACTCCTCGTCGCTGAAGATGAAAGTGGCAGCCTCCATCGTGGCGATTTCCTCGATCCACCTGCTGCGGGTGTTCATGGATGCCAAGAACACTCCGACGGAGTACCTGCTGTGGTACGTGGTGATCCACATGACCTTCGTGGTCTCGGCGTTTGCCATGGGCTACCTGGACAAGCTGACCAAGCACTGAAGAACGCTGGATTGCCTGTAAGCCGCCCGGCCGTTGTGAAACGGACGGGCGGCGTCGTTTGTAGCTTGTGCTTTTCCTGGTCGGGGCATATCCCTTTAGTGTCACGGGCCAATGCATGAGGTGCGCTCATGAACCTGCAGGAAATGAATGCCTATGCCATCGCCGGAAAACTCGACGAACTGAACCTGATCTCCCTGGAGGGCGGGATCTACCTGCTCGAAGCGCGCATGCGCGGGACGGCCTACCCCTTGAGCGATGCCCACGGCCAGACGTTCCACCTGCGTTCGGTGGAGCATGCTCGCGAAGTGCTGCAAGCCTTTCCCGACTTGCCTTTCAACCTGATCCATACCTCGGTGCATGATGAGATGTGCGGCTTGTCCGGTACTGTCGAGGACAATCTGAAGGTTCCCATCGTCCTGCACTCCGGTGGTTGAGGCCGGGCGGCGATGATCCGCGCCGGCCTTCTGTGCTAGTCTGCTCGCCCTTTTGGTTCCGGGCGCTCCGGAATGCGCTGTGTCTGCACGGCCTTTCCCGAGCCGTCCGCACAGCGGAGCAGCGTCATGTCCGAAGTAAACCTGTCCACCGACGAAACCCGCGTCAGCTACGGCATTGGCCGCCAGTTGGGCGACCAACTGCGTGACAACCCACCACCAGGTGTGAGCCTGGAAGCGATCCTGGCTGGCCTCACCGATGCGTTCTCCGGTAAGCCAAGCCGTGTGGGCCAGGAAGAAATGTCCGCCAGCTTCAAGGTCATCCGCGAAATCATGCAGGCTGAAGCCGCTGCCAAGGCTGAGGCCGCAGCAGGCGCTGGTCTGGCTTTCCTGGCTGAAAATGCCAAGCGCGAAGGCATCACCACCCTGGCCTCCGGCCTGCAATTCGAAGTGCTGACCCAGGGCGACGGCGCCAAGCCGACCCGTGAAGATAGCGTGCGTACCCACTACCACGGCACCCTGATCGACGGCACCGTGTTCGACAGCTCCTACGAGCGTGGCCAGCCTGCCGAGTTCCCGGTGGGTGGCGTGATCGCGGGCTGGACTGAAGCGCTGCAACTGATGAACGCCGGTAGCAAATGGCGTCTGTACGTGCCGAGCGAACTGGCTTACGGCGCACAGGGCGTAGGTAGCATCCCGCCGCATAGCGTCCTGGTGTTCGACGTCGAGTTGCTGGACGTTTTGTAATTCCCCGGGGAGCCGACCTGCGGGCGATGGCGGCTTGGCCGCGGATGGTTCATCGCCAGCAGGCAGGCTCCTTTATCGGCTTGGGTTTCATACGCGGATTCTTGCACTCAGGCCCTGGCTTTCGGTGCCGGTCGGTCGCAAGGCTCTGGCGTAGCAGAACAAAAACAGGTTACGCACCAACTCCTTGAGTACCAGTGGCTCGCTGGAGCTCAAGCCATTGAGGTCCAGGTCTCCCTGGTCCTGCAGCTCGTTCAGGGCTTCCTCTTCCAGTACTGCACAGACTTCCCCGGTTTCCCGATGCAGGATTCGCAGGTAGGGATGTGGGCGGTCCAGCCAGGCATCGATCAAATAAGTCATGGTTCTCATCTCCTTGAATGGGGTTCAATGAGAATAATTCTTATTCAATGAATAGCAAGTGCCTATTGGCGGTTTCCGCGTTTTTCTGCCCAAGCGGTGCTGTCGCGTAATGGCGCTGGCTTTCGCAGGCTACTTCAAGGGGAGGAGGTGGGGGGGCCTCTCGCGCGCGGCGCGAGAGGGAGAGGATTCAGACTTTGCGGACGAACTCGGACTTGAGCTTCATCGGACCGATACCGTCGATCTTGCAGTCGATGTCATGGTCGCCATCGCACAGGCGGATATTCTTGACCTTGGTGCCGACCTTGACTACCAGCGAGGTGCCCTTGACCTTGAGGTCCTTGATCACGGTGATGGTGTCGCCGTCTTGCAACACGTTGCCCACTGAATCCTTTTTCACAGTTTCAGCGGATACGGCTTCGGCTTCGCCGCCGGCGGACCACTCATGGGCGCACTCGGGGCAGATCAGCTGGATGCCGTCCTCATAGGTGTATTCGGAATTGCATTTTGGGCAGGGTGGCAAAGTGCTCACTTAAGCTCCTCAAGGTCAGGATGGCTAAAGGCGCACATTGTACAGGGTTTTGCCTGGCAGAGGGGGGCAGGGCTATGGAGCGGAGCCGGCCCCTGCTGCCGCAGGGGCCGGGAGCCTGTCAGTGGGTACGAGCGACGGCGAATTCGCTGAGCTCCACCAAGGCGTCGCGGTACTCGCTTGCCGGCAGGGCTTCCAGGCAGGCGATGGCGCGAGCGACGTAGTCGCGGGCCAGTTGCGCGGTGTAGTCCAGGGAACCGGAGGTTTCGACGGCATTGCGGATACTTTCCAGGTCCTCGATCCCGCCTTTCTGGATCGCCTGGCGAACCAGGGCGGCCTGTTCCTGAGTGCCTTCGCGCATGGTGTAGATCAGCGGCAGCGTAGGCTTGCCTTCCGCCAAGTCGTCGCCGACGTTCTTGCCCAGGGTCTCGGCGTCACCACGATAATCCAGCAGGTCGTCGACCAGTTGGAAGGCCACGCCCAGGTGGTCGCCGAAGGTCCGCAGGGCCTCGGCCTGCTCCGGTGTGGCACCGGCCAGGGCCGCGGCACTGTGGGTCGAGGCTTCGAAGAGCATCGCGGTCTTGCCGCGGATGACTTCCATGTAGGTTTCTTCGGTGGTGCTGGCGTCGCGTACCTTGGACAGCTGCAGGACTTCGCCCTCGGCGATGACCCGGGTGGCCTGGGACAGGATGCGCATGACTGGCATCGAGCCCAGCTCAACCATCATTTCGAAGGAGCGGGAATACAGGAAGTCACCCACCAATACGCTGGGCGCATTGCCCCACATGGCATTGGCGGTAGAGCGGCCGCGGCGCATGCCGGACATGTCGACCACGTCGTCATGCAGCAGGGTTGCGGTGTGCAGGAATTCGATGGTGGCGGCCAACAGGCGCAACTCTTCGCCTTCGCGGCCCAGGGCCTTGCCGCACAGCAGCACCAGCAAGGGGCGCAGGCGCTTGCCGCCGGCCGACGTAATGTAGTCGCCGATTTTCGAGACCAGCGGTACGCGGGACGTCAGTTGCTTCTTGATGATGCCGTCGACGGCGTTAAAATCTTCCGCCACCGCGCGGTAGAAAGCTTGGGGTTGCATCAGTGACAGGTGCTCCAGAAGGGATGCGCGGCATGCTAGGACCCGCGTCCCCAGGTGTCAAGGCGCCTTCCCGGGTGGCCAAAGCCCCGGCGGGCGGTAATTTGTCAGGGTAGAACACTAGGTTAATGGTCATGGTTTGCCATGAAAACCTGACCACAGGCAGTGGTTCTTCCTGTCTGCGGAGGGGGCGTGACTCCGCCCCGCGCCGCCTGAGCGGCACTTGCAAGGCAATTGTGCCTTGCGTACAATCGCGCACCCTGAACTTCCTGGGCAGCACCTGCCTTACGCAATTGCACAGGGCCGTTCCAGCCCCAAGCAGCCATGCCAGCCAATACCTCTTCCTATTAAGAGCTGGGTGAGCAGGATTATCGGAGAAATACCATGTACGCAGTAATCGTTACCGGCGGTAAGCAATACAAGGTCGCTGAAGGTGAATACCTGAAGATCGAAAAACTGGAAGTCGCCACTGGCGAATCCGTGACTTTTGACCGCGTTCTGTTGGTCGCCAATGGCGACGACGTGAACATCGGCGCACCTGTTGTTGCTGGCGCAACCGTCAAGGCTGAAGTGATCTCCCAAGGTCGTCACGATAAAGTCCGCATCATCAAGTTCCGTCGCCGTAAGCATCACATGAAGCGTATGGGCCACCGCCAGTGGTTCACCGAGATCAAAATCACCGGTATTCAGGCTTAATTTCAGCCTAATTCCTCACTAGGAGAATTGAACTCATGGCACACAAAAAAGCTGGTGGTAGTACCCGTAACGGTCGCGACTCAGAAGCCAAACGCCTTGGCGTGAAGATGTATGGCGGCCAGGTCATCAAGGCCGGCAACATCATCGTGCGTCAGCGCGGCACCCAATTCCACGCTGGCTACGGCGTTGGCATGGGCAAGGATCACACCCTGTTCGCGAAAATCGAAGGCGTGATCAAGTTTGAAGTAAAAGGCGCCTTCGGTCGTCGTTACGTGAGCGTCGTCGCAGCTTAATTGCGCGATCGCTGGAAAAGCCCTGTCTTGCGACGGGGCTTTTTCGTTTGTGGGATGAGTCTCTTGCAAAGCTGTTTGTACGGGCTGCCAGCGTTGGAATTTTCGGTCGTTGATTGAGGCCGCTGCGCTCATTTTTGCAAGAGTCTTATGTCTTGGTTTCTTCAGCTCGCCCGTGCGGCGAGAGGCGTTTGATCATGAAGTTTGTTGATGAAGTTTCGATCCGAGTAAAGGCTGGCGACGGCGGCAATGGTTGCATGAGTTTCCGTCGGGAAAAGTTCATCGAGAACGGTGGTCCCAACGGTGGTGATGGTGGTGATGGTGGCTCGGTCTTCATGGTTGCCGACGAAAACCTCAATACCCTGGTGGACTATCGCTATACCCGTCATTTCGAGGCTGAGCGTGGCTCCAATGGTGGCAGTACCGATTGCACTGGCAAGAAAGGTGAGGACCTGGAGCTGCGGGTTCCGGTTGGTACCACTGTGATCGATGCTGGTACTCAGGAGGTCATCGGGGACCTGACCAAGGCGGGGCAGCGCCTGATGGTGGTGCAGGGTGGTTGGCACGGCCTGGGTAATACCCGCTTCAAGTCCAGTACCAACCGCGCGCCACGCCAGACCACGCCAGGCAAGCCGGGTGAGCAGCGTGACCTCAAGCTGGAGTTGAAAGTTCTGGCGGACGTTGGTCTGCTGGGCTTGCCGAATGCTGGCAAGAGTACCTTTATCCGTTCGGTTTCCGCGGCCAAGCCGAAAGTCGCCGACTATCCGTTCACGACCCTGGTGCCGAACCTGGGCGTGGTCAGTGTCGATCGCTGGAAGAGTTTTGTGATCGCGGATATTCCTGGTTTGATCGAGGGTGCTTCCGATGGGGCTGGCCTGGGGATTCGCTTCCTCAAGCACCTGGCGCGTACGCGCATCCTGTTGCACCTGGTGGACATGGCGCCGCTGGATGAGAGCAGTCCTGCCGATGCCGCTGAGGTGATCGTCAACGAGCTGATGAAGTTCAGTCCGTCCCTGGCTGAGCGTGAGCGCTGGCTGGTGCTGAACAAGAGCGACATGCTTCTCGAGGAAGAGCAGGAGGAGCGAATCAAGGAGATCGTCGATCGCCTGGAGTGGACCGGTCCTGTGTATGTGATTTCGGCTATCTCCAAGGTTGGTACCGAGCGCCTGAGTCGCGACATCATGCGCTACCTGGAAGAGCGTGCCGATCGTCTGGCGGCTGACCCGGTCTTTGCCGATGAGTTGGCTGAGCTCGATCAGCGTATCGAGGATGAGGCGCGTGCCCAGCTGCAGGCCCTGGATGACCAGCGTGCCCTGCGTCGCAGTGGAGTGAAGAGCGTTCATGATATCGGCGACGATGACTGGGATGAGGAAGATGTGGATGATGAGGATGGCCCGGAAATCATCTACGTCCGCGACTGATTCGTCGTTGGTGGGCATGCCCGTGAAGACGGTTTATCTGGCTTGGTGCGGTGTTATCATCGTTGCCGGGCCAGCTTTCAATGCGCCGCTCATCTGAGCGGCGTTTTGGTGTCTGCGCGGCGTAAATACGAATAACCCCATGAGTGGCGCTCGGTCGTGCCGCTCGCTGGCAAAGGTTGAATGAGATGCGGAGCAAGGTGACAGGTGCGCAGCGCTGGGTCGTGAAGATCGGCAGCGCGTTGCTGACGGCGGACGGCAAGGGGCTGGATCGTGCGGCAATGGGAGTGTGGGTCGAGCAGATGGTGGCCTTGCACGAGGCTGGTGTCGAGTTGGTGCTGGTGTCTTCCGGTGCTGTTGCTGCTGGCATGAGTCGCCTGGGCTGGACCGCACGACCGAGTGCGATGCATGAGCTGCAGGCGGCCGCGGCCATTGGCCAGATGGGCTTGGTGCAGGCTTGGGAGTCGAGCTTCGCCGAGCATGGCCGGCATACCGCGCAAATCCTCCTGACTCATGATGACCTGTCGGATCGCAAGCGTTACCTCAATGCGCGCAGTACCCTGCGGGCATTGGTCGAGCTCAAGGTGATCCCGGTGATCAACGAGAACGACACCGTGGTCACCGATGAAATCCGTTTTGGCGATAACGATACCCTGGCGGCGCTGGTGGCCAACCTGGTGGAGGC
This sequence comes from Pseudomonas sp. KCJK8993, assembly GCF_046230915.1. Classification (NCBI taxonomy): domain Bacteria; kingdom Pseudomonadati; phylum Pseudomonadota; class Gammaproteobacteria; order Pseudomonadales; family Pseudomonadaceae; genus Pseudomonas; species Pseudomonas sp. KCJK8993. The sequence continues at coordinate 76,286 of NZ_JBJJLO010000002.1, read as the reverse complement.
TGATCTGCTGGTGATCCTGACCGATCGCGATGGCATGTTCGATGCCGACCCGCGTAGCAATCCAGACGCCCAGCTGATCTACGAGGCGCGAGCCGATGATCCGGCCCTGGATGCGGTGGCTGGCGGTACTGGCGGTGCCCTGGGGCGTGGCGGTATGCAGACCAAGCTGCGCGCGGCGCGGCTGGCGGCGCGTTCCGGGGCGCACACCATCATCGTCGGTGGGCGCCTGGAGCGGGTGCTGGATCGGCTGAAGGCGGGTGAGCGCATCGGTACCTTGCTGTCTCCGGAGCGCGGCATGCTGGCTGCGCGCAAGCAGTGGCTGGCCGGTCATTTGCAAACCCGTGGCACCCTGGTGCTGGACGAGGGGGCAGTGTCCGCGTTGTCCGAGGGGCGCAAGAGCTTGTTGCCGGTGGGGGTCAAGCAGGTCCAGGGTGGCTTCCGGCGCGGCGAAATGGTGGTCTGTGTGGCGCCTGACGGGCGCGAGATCGCTCGCGGCTTGGCCAACTACAGCGCCTTGGAGGCACAGAAGATCATGGGTCGGCCTTCCGATGCAATTGTCGGCGTGCTGGGCTACATGGCTGAGCCGGAGCTGGTCCATCGTGACAATCTGATTCTGGTTTGAGTCGCATAAGGAAAAAACGCATGCGCATGGCAAAGGGGTTGTTGGGTTTGTTCTTGGCGATGCCGCTCATGGCGTCGGCCGAGGAAATTGGTCAGGTGTCCACGGTCTTCAAGTTCGTCGGGCCGAATGATCGGATCGTCGTCGAGGCGTTCGATGATCCCAAGGTCGATGGCGTGACCTGTTATCTGTCGCGGGCCAAGACAGGGGGGCTCAAGGGTGGCCTGGGTTTGGCGGAGGATCGAGCCGAGGCCTCCATTGCCTGTCGTCAGGTGGGGCCGATTGCCTTCAAGGGTGACCTGAAGGATGGTGAGGAGGTATTCAAGGAGCGTACCTCGCTGGTGTTCAAGACCATGCAGGTGGTGCGTTTCCTCGACAAGAAGCGCAATACCCTGGTGTACCTGGTCTATAGCGATCGGTTGATCGAGGGTAGCCCGCAGAATGCGGTGACGGCGATTCCGATCCTGCCTTGGTCGCACCAATAATCTGATCGCTGGCGAGTTGGTCCTGTGGGTGTTGGGCTGGCTCGTCGGGTGGGCTGAATTGCAGCCAATAAAAAACCGACCCTTGGGTCGGTTTTTCAACAAGCGTGTCGCTTAGGCGGCAGCAGCGAGCTTCAGAGCCTTGATGTGGCCATTCAGGCGGCCTTTATGGCGAGCAGCTTTGTTCTTGTGGATGATGCCTTTATCGGCCATGCGGTCGATAACTGGCACGGCCAGAACGTAAGCGGCTTGCGCTTTTTCGGCGTCTTTTGCGTCGATGGCTTTAACTACGTTCTTGATGTAGGTACGAACCATGGAACGCAGGCTGGCGTTGTGGCTGCGACGCTTCTCAGCCTGTTTTGCACGTTTTTTGGCGGAAGGTGAGTTGGCCACCGTCGAGCTCCTCGAAAGACTTTTTGGGAAATAGCAAACAAAATAGGCCGCGAATCATGCCGATGAGTTGGTGTGTTGTCAAGGGCAGCTGATGCGTTCCGCTGAGTGGTCGATCGGAAGTGGCGGGATATTTATTTCCGGCGCTTGACCTGTAAACTCGCGAGCTTTGGCTCTGTGCTGTTGCGGCGCGGAGTATCGCACAAGTGGGCGCCTTTTCGCCCGCTGTTTATCTACAAGGCACAAAGCTTTTCATGAACCTGCTCAAGTCGTTGGCCGCCGTCAGCTCTATCACGATGCTTTCCCGAGTGCTGGGGTTTGTGCGTGACACCATCATCGCGCGTACCTTCGGTGCCGGCATGGCCACGGACGCCTTCTTCATCGCCTTCAAGCTGCCCAACCTGCTGCGGCGGATCTTCGCCGAAGGGGCATTCTCCCAGGCTTTCGTACCGATTCTGGCGGAGTACAAGACCCAGCAGGGCGAAGAGGCGACGCGTACCTTCATCGCCTACGTATCCGGCTTGCTGACCCTGGTACTGGCATTGGTCACGGCCCTGGGAATGATCGCTGCGCCTTGGGTCATCTGGGTCACGGCGCCGGGTTTCGTCGATTCCCCGGAAAAGTTCGCCCTGACTGCCGACCTGTTGCGGGTGACCTTTCCTTATATATTGCTGATATCCCTCTCGTCCCTGGCCGGGGCGATCCTCAATACCTGGAACCGTTTCTCGGTACCGGCCTTCGTGCCGACCCTGCTCAATGTCAGCATGATCATCTTCGCGGTGTTCCTCACGCCGTATTTCGATCCGCCGGTGATGGCCCTGGGCTGGGCGGTGTTGGCCGGTGGCCTGGCACAGTTGCTGTACCAGCTGCCGCACCTGAAGAAGATCGGCATGCTCGTACTGCCGCGTCTTAACCTGCGTGATACCGGGGTCTGGCGAGTCCTGAAACAGATGCTGCCGGCGATCCTCGGGGTGTCCGTGAGCCAGATTTCGCTGATCATCAACACGATCTTCGCCTCGTTCCTGGTGGCTGGCTCGGTCTCCTGGATGTACTACGCCGACCGGCTCATGGAGCTGCCGTCCGGAGTATTGGGGGTGGCGTTGGGGACCATCCTGCTGCCGACCCTGGCCAAGACCTATGCCAGCCAGGATCGCCACGAGTATTCGCGGATCCTCGATTGGGGGCTGCGGCTGTGCTTTATTCTGGTGTTGCCTTGTTCCTTGGCGCTGGGGATCCTGGCCGAGCCATTGACGGTGTCGCTGTTCCAGTATGGTGAGTTCAGCGCCTTCGATGCAGCCATGACCCAACGGGCGCTGGTGGCTTACGCAATCGGCTTGCTGGGCATCATCATGATCAAGGTGCTGGCTCCGGGCTTCTATGCCCAGCAGAACATCCGGACCCCGGTGAAAATCGCCATCTTCACCCTGGTGGTCACCCAGTTGTTGAACCTGGCGCTGATCGGTCCCCTTAAACATGCCGGGCTCGCCCTGGCCATCAGCGGCGGGGCTTGCATCAACGCCGGCCTGCTGTTCTACCAGCTGCGCAAGCAGCGGATGTTCCAGCCGCAGCCGGGGTGGGGGATGTTCATCCTCAAGTTGCTGGCCGCGGTGCTGGTCATGTCGGCGGTGCTGTTGGGCGCGATGCACTACATGCCAGCCTGGGATGAGGGGCATATGCTCCAGCGTTTCCTGCGCCTGGGCGCTCTGGTGGTAGCCGGCGTGGTGGCTTATTTCGGCATGCTGGCCCTGCTGGGCTTCCGCCTGCGGGATTTCAATCGCAAGGCCCTGGGCTGACGAGGATCCGGTCGTCGCAGCAGGGTGGACACAGGTTTTGTCGGTTCGATCACTTTGGGTTGCGGTGCTGCCTGTCGTCAGCCGCCCGGTGTGGTTATAATCGGCCACTTTATGAGCAAGAAGCGCGTTATGCAGCTGGTTCGAGGCCTTCACAATCTGCGCCCCCAGCATCGGGGCTGCGTCGCCACTATTGGCAACTTCGACGGTGTTCACCGTGGTCACCAGGCTATCCTGGACCGGCTGCGTGAGCGTGCGCTCGAGTTGGGCGTACCCAGCTGCGTGGTGATTTTCGAACCGCAGCCGCGTGAGTTCTTTTCTCCCGAAACCGCTCCAGCGCGCCTGACCCGCCTGCGGGACAAGCTGCAATTGCTGGCGCAAGCCGGGGTCGACCGGGTTCTGTGCCTGGCGTTCAACCAGCGCCTGGGCAAGCTCAGCGCCAGCGAGTTCGTCGAGCGAATCCTGGTGGATGGCCTGGGTGTGCGGCACCTGGAGGTCGGTGACGACTTCCGCTTCGGCTGCGACCGGGTCGGAGACTTCGAGTTCCTGCAGCAGGCCGGTGCGACCCACGGATTTACCGTCGAAGCGGCCCGCACTGTGGAAATGGATGGGTTGCGCATCAGCAGCACCCAGGTCCGCAATGCCCTGGCCGCTGCCGATTTCGATCTTGCCGAGCGTCTGCTCGGTCGCCCCTTCCGGATTGCCGGTCGGGTGCTGCATGGGCAGAAGCTGGCGCGCCAGCTGGGTACGCCCACTGCCAACGTGCAGTTGAAGCGCCGTCGTGTACCGCTTTCCGGGGTTTACCTGGTCAGTGTCGACATCGATGGCCAGGCCTGGCCCGGAGTTGCCAACATCGGCGTCCGACCCACGGTCGCAGGTGACGGCAAGGCCCACCTGGAGATTCATCTTCTAGATTTTGCCGGTGACCTGTACGACCGGCGTTTGACGGTGGTTTTCCACCAAAAGCTGCGTGAAGAGCAGCGTTTCGCCTCCCTGGAGGCGTTGAAGACGGCGATCAATGCGGATGTTGCCGCCGCCCGTGCCCAAGTTGCACGTATCCATAGCGCCAATCGCTAATGAAGAGCCTTAAATGACCGACTATAAAGCCACGTTAAACCTTCCGGACACCGCCTTCCCAATGAAGGCCGGCCTGCCTCAGCGCGAACCACAGATTCTGCAGCGTTGGGACAGCATTGGCCTGTACGGAAAGTTGCGCGAGATTGGCAAGGATCGTCCCAAGTTCGTTCTGCACGACGGCCCTCCCTATGCCAATGGCAAGATTCACATCGGTCATGCGCTGAACAAGATCCTCAAGGACATGATCGTTCGCTCCAAGACCCTGTCCGGTTTCGACGCGCCCTACGTACCGGGTTGGGACTGCCATGGCCTGCCGATCGAGCACAAGGTCGAAGTGACCCACGGCAAGAATCTGACCTCGGACCAGACCCGCGAGCTGTGCCGTGCCTACGCCTCCGAGCAGATCGAGGGCCAGAAGACCGAGTTCATCCGCCTGGGTGTTCTGGGTGACTGGGACAACCCCTACAAGACCATGAACTTTGCCAACGAGGCCGGCGAAATCCGCGCCCTGGCGGAAATGGTCAAGGGTGGCTTCGTATTCAAGGGGCTCAAGCCAGTGAACTGGTGCTTCGATTGCGGTTCGGCCCTGGCCGAGGCGGAAGTCGAGTATCAGGACAAGAAGTCCGCCACCATCGACGTGGCCTTCCCTGTGGCTGACGAAGACAAGCTGGCCGCCGCCTTTGGCCTGGCCAAGCTGACCAAGCCCGCAGCCATCGTGATCTGGACCACCACCCCGTGGACCATTCCGGCCAACCAGGCGCTGAACATCCACCCGGAGTTCAACTACGCCCTGGTGGACACCGGCGAGCGCCTGTTGGTCCTGGCCGAGGAACTGGTGGCGTCCTGCCTGGCCCGCTACGGCCTGGAAGGTTCGGTGATCGCGACTGCCCCGGGTTCGGCCCTGGAACTGATCAATTTCCGCCATCCGTTCTACGATCGCCTGTCGCCGGTATACCTGGCCGACTACGTGGAGCTGGGCGCCGGTACCGGTGTGGTTCACTCCGCGCCGGCCTACGGTGAAGACGACTTCGTGACCTGCAAACGCTACGGCATGGTCAACGACGACATCCTCAACCCGGTCCAGAGCAATGGTGTGTACGCGCCTTCCCTGGAGTTCTTCGGCGGCCAGTTCATCTGGAAGGCCAACCCGGCCATCGTCGATAAGCTGAGCGAAGTCGGTGCTCTGCTGCACTCCGAGACCATCAGCCACAGCTACATGCACTGTTGGCGTCACAAGACGCCGCTGATCTATCGCGCCACCGCGCAATGGTTCGTGGGCATGGACAAGCAGCCAGTGGCCGGTGACACCTTGCGCGAGCGTGCCCTGCAGGCTATCGAGAGCACCCAGTTCGTGCCGGCCTGGGGCCAGGCCCGCCTGCACTCGATGATCGCCAACCGTCCGGACTGGTGCATTTCCCGCCAACGCAACTGGGGCGTGCCGATCCCGTTCTTCCTGCACAAGGAGACCGGCGAGCTGCATCCACGCACTGTCGAATTGATGGAGGAGGTGGCTCAGCGCGTCGAGAAAGAAGGTATCGAGGCCTGGTTCAAACTGGACGCCGCCGAGCTGATCGGTGACGAAGCTGGCCAGTACGACAAGATCGCCGACACCCTGGACGTCTGGTTCGATTCCGGCACCACCCACTGGCATGTGCTGCGTGGCTCCCACGATATCGGCCACGTCACTGGTCCGCGCGCCGACTTGTACCTGGAAGGCTCCGACCAGCACCGTGGCTGGTTCCACTCTTCCCTGCTCACCGGTTGCGCCATCGACGGCCACGCGCCGTACCGCGAATTGCTGACCCACGGTTTCACCGTGGACGAGAGCGGGCGCAAGATGTCCAAGTCGCTGGGCAATACCATCGAGCCGGAGAAGGTCAACAACACCCTGGGTGCCGATATCATGCGCCTGTGGGTCTCGGCCACCGACTATTCCGGCGAGATGGCGGTATCCGACCAGATCCTGCAACGTAGTGCCGATGCCTACCGGCGGATCCGCAACACTGCGCGTTTCCTGCTCTCCAACCTGAGCGGCTTCAACCCCGCCACCGATCTGCTGCCAGCCGAAGACATGCTGGCCCTGGACCGCTGGGCCGTGGACCGTACCTTGCTGCTGCAGCGTGAGCTGGAATTGCACTACGGTGAGTACCGTTTCTGGAACGTCTACTCCAAGGTGCACAACTTCTGCGTGCAGGAACTGGGCAGCTTTTACCTGGACATCATCAAGGATCGCCAGTACACCACCGGCGCCAACAGCAAGGCCCGTCGCTCCTGCCAGACCGCGCTGTTCCACATCAGCGAAGCGCTGGTGCGCTGGATCGCGCCTATCCTGGCCTTCACCGCCGACGAGCTGTGGCAGTACCTGCCGGGCGAGCGCAATGAGTCGGTGATGCTCAACACCTGGTACGAGGGGCTGAGCGAGCTGCCGGAAGGCTTCGAGCTGGATCGCGCCTACTGGGAGCGGATCATGGCGGTCAAGGGCGCGGTCAACAAGGAGCCTGGGAACCAGCGTGCCGCTAAAGCGGTGGGCGGCAACCTGCCGGCCGAAGTAACGCTGTACGCCGAGGACGGGCTGTCGACCGACCTGGCCAAGCTGGGTAACGAACTGCGCTTCGTGCTGATCACCTCCACCGCCAGTGTCGCGCCCCTGGCGCAGGCTCCAGCGGACGCGGTAGCCACCGAGGTCAGCGGCCTCAAGCTGAAAGTGGTCAAGTCGAGCTTCGCCAAGTGCGCCCGTTGCTGGCACTGCCGCGAAGACGTCGGCGTCCATCCTGAGCATCCTGAAATCTGCGGTCGCTGCGTAGATAACATCAGCGGTGAAGGCGAGGTCCGTCACTATGCCTAATGCCGCAGGCCGTTTCGGTCGTCTGGGCTGGCTGTTGCTGAGCGTGCTGGTCCTGGTCATCGACCAGGCCAGCAAGCTGCACTTCGAAAACTCGTTGACCATGTATCAGCAGATCGTGGTGATTCCCGACTACTTCAGCTGGACCCTGGCCTACAACACCGGTGCCGCCTTCAGCTTCCTGGCCGATGGTTCGGGCTGGCAGCGCTGGCTATTCGCCCTGATCGCCGTCGTGGTCAGTGCGGTGCTGGTGGTCTGGCTCAAGCGCCTGGGGCGTAACGAAACCTGGCTGGCCATCGCCCTGGCCCTGGTGCTCGGTGGTGCCCTGGGCAACCTGTATGACCGCATCGTCCTGGGCCATGTGATCGATTTCATCCTGGTGCACTGGCAGAACCGCTGGTACTTCCCGGCATTCAACTTCGCCGACAGCGCTATTAGCGTCGGTGCCGTAATGCTGGCCCTGGATATGTTCAAGAGTAAGAAAACCGGAGAAACCGTTCATGACTGAACAGGTAATGGCTGGACAACGTATCGGCCAGCACACCGAAGTCACCTTGCATTTCGCATTGCGCCTGGAGAACGGTGACACGGTAGACAGCACTTTCGACAAAGCCCCGGCGACCTTCAAGGTTGGCGATGGCAACCTGCTCCCAGGGTTCGAGGCGGCGCTGTTTGGCTTCAAGGCAGGGGACAAGCGTAACCTGACCATCGAGCCGGAAAACGCCTTTGGCCAGCCAAACCCGCAGAACGTGCAGGTGATCCCCCGTTCGCAGTTCCAGGACATGGAGCTGTCGGAGGGGTTGCTGGTGATTTTCAACGATGCGGCGAACACCGAATTGCCCGGCGTGGTCAAAAGCTTCGATGATGCCCAGGTCACCGTTGACTTCAACCACCCGCTGGCCGGCAAGACCCTGACCTTCGATGTCGAGATCATCGACGTCAAGGCGCTTTAACCGCATCACGGGCAAGCCCGCCCCGGCAAGAACATCGGTGTTCTGGCCGGGGCGGGCTTGCTTGCGATCAACCGCGAAGCGGTTGCCATGATTATTCCTTGCGCGCAAGACACGAGGCACAGCATGCAAATCAAACTCGCCAACCCCCGTGGCTTCTGCGCCGGTGTGGACCGGGCGATCGAAATCGTCAATCGCGCCCTGGAGGTCTTCGGGCCCCCGATCTATGTCCGGCACGAAGTGGTACATAACAAGTTCGTCGTCGAGGACCTGCGCAATCGCGGGGCGATCTTCGTCGAGGAACTGGACCAGGTGCCAGACGATGTCATCGTCATCTTCAGTGCCCACGGCGTGTCCCAGGCTGTACGCAGCGAAGCCGCCGGTCGCGGCCTCAAGGTATTCGACGCTACCTGCCCATTGGTGACCAAGGTGCATATCGAAGTCGCGCGTTACAGCCGCGATGGTCGGGAATGCATCCTCATCGGCCACGCCGGTCACCCGGAGGTCGAAGGCACCATGGGCCAGTACGACGCCAGCAACGGCGGCGCCATCTACCTGGTGGAAGATGAAGACGACGTGGCCAGGCTGCAGGTACGGAATCCCGAGCGGCTGGCCTTCGTGACCCAGACCACCTTGTCCATGGACGACACCAGCCGGGTGATCGACGCCTTGCGTGCGCGCTTCCCGGCCATCGGCGGGCCGCGCAAGGACGATATCTGCTACGCCACGCAAAATCGCCAGGACGCCGTCAAGCAACTGGCCGACGAGTGCGACGTGGTATTGGTAGTGGGTAGCCCTAACAGTTCCAACTCCAATCGCCTGCGTGAGCTGGCCGAGCGCATGTCCACCCCGGCCTATCTCATCGATGGCGCCGAGGACCTGCAACGCAGCTGGTTCGATGGTGTCGAGCGCATCGGTATCACCGCCGGCGCCTCGGCTCCGGAAGTCCTGGTGCGCGGCGTGATCCAGCAGCTGCAAGCCTGGGGCGCCACCGGTGCCGACGAGTTGGCCGGCCGTGAAGAGAACATCACCTTTTCCATGCCCAAGGAACTGCGGGTTCGCTCCCTGCTCTGATCATCCTGCACTCATGCACAGGGCCTGCTCGGCGATGTCGCTGCGCAGGCTGATCCTCCCGCTACGCGACAGCACCACCTGGTGACGGCTGTCTGCCTGGCCTCTCTGGCAGATATGCAGCGTGCCGGCCTGGAAGGCGCCAGTAGGCAACAACGGATTGCCCTGGACGCCGAAGCGCACGAAGTGCTGCACCGGACGATTGCCGATTATCTGCACGTGCCCGGCCTGCCGGCGCTCTACCAGCAGGGGATTCTGCGGGTCGTCAGGCCCCTTGCCGCTGGCATCCAGGATGATTCGCCAACCCTTGCTCCAGTCACCGTCCAGCCCGTGTACCAGGGCCGTGTGACGTTGCAGGATGGCTGCCGCCCGAGCATTGCGCAGGTCGCTGGCGAGGGTTCGAGCAGCATCCAATTGTCGATTCGATTGCAGCAACTGGCCGAGCCCGCTGCCGGACAGAGGCAGCAGGATCGCCAGCAGGGCCAGGGTGATCAAGAGCTCTAGCAAGCTGAAACCTCTCTGTTGCATGGCGTCTCCCTCCTTGGAAACACAACTTCACGCTATCCGTGCACGGCCCTTGGTGATTCAAGGGCTCGTTTGTTATAGCCCGGGCGTTCCCAGGCTAGATGGTCAATTTGCATACAAGGAATTGCCGACCACTGGCACCTGGACCCGGGCCGACCCCAGCAATGTGTTGCCGGGTGTACCAGATAGCGAACTGCGCTCCATTGCCGGCTAACCTCAAGAGGCGGCGAGGCTGACCGGGCCTGGTATGCCGTTCTCCACGGATCGGAGGAGCTTCGGATGAAAGGAGCAGGAAACGAGTTCGGCATGACCCTGATCGAGGTCCTGGTGGCGTTGCTGGTCCTCGCCTTGGGCTTGCTGGGGGCCGCGGCGATACAGCTCAAGGCCTTGCAGTACACCGATAGCGCACGGATGAGTACCCAGGCGAGCTTCATCGCCCATGGCATGCTCGAGCGGATTCGAACCAGCATCCAGCCGGATGCTCTCCAGGCCAAGCCGGGGGAGGCGGCTTCAGGCAGCCTGCGAGCCCAGGACCTGGCGGATTTCGCCAGGGAGGTTGCGAATTTCGCTGGTGTCGATGCCCGGGGCCGCGTCGATGTCGGCCAGGGCCTCTACATCGTTCACATCACTTGGGATGACTCGCGTGCCTCGGGTTCCGGCGAGCGGCCGCGTGAGTTGATGCTTGGCAGCCGGATGGCAATAGCCTCGGATGGGACGCCGTGAACCGTTGGAGCCGGGGTTTCGGCTTGGTGGAAGTAATGATGGCGCTGTCGTTGAGCCTGGTGTTGGTGCTCGGGGCGAGTCGGGTGTTCATGGCGGCCAAGCAGACCTATCTCAGCCAGGGCGCCTCGGCCTACCAGCAAGAGGAGGCGCGTTTCGTCCTGAGCAAGATGCTCCGGGAAATCCGCATGGCTGGATTCTCCGGTTGCCTGAGGAGGGTTCGCGATGCCAGTGAGGGTGGGAGTTTTTCTCGCTTGGCGGCGACGCCAATTCACTGGAGTGACACGGAGCAGAAACTGAGCCTGGTGACCGTCGATGCAGGAGAGGTCGATGGCGCGCCGACCTGGAGCCTGGTCACCGACTGCCGGAAGGAGGCAGTGGTCTATTCGGGGGCTCGGAAAGCAGGGGACGGGCAACAGGTGTTCGCCTTGCGCCGGGTGTCCTACCGCTTCAGGAACCAGCAGTTGCTGTTCGGCACCGGCCTCGAGCAACAACAGATGGTGCTGCTGGACAACGTCCAGTCCTTCGACATCGGTTTTGGCCTGGCCCGCTCGGCTACGGACAGTGCCCTGGCAGGCTATGGCCGTCAGCCTGGCGACCCCGCATTGATCCTCAGCGTACGGCTGCGCCTGACCCTGGGCGACCCGAGTGGTGCCGTCCGGCCCCAGGGGTTTACCCTCGTGGCGGCCTTGCGCAACAGGTTGTCCTGATGCAATCGCTTCCCGGTTTGCGCTTCGAACGAGGCATGGCGTTGCTGGCCAGCCTGTTGTTCCTGTCGCTATTGACGATGATCGGTGTGTCAGCCATGCAGAACGCCACCCTGCAGGAGCGGATGGCCGCCAGCCTGGCCCAGCAGCATCGTGCCTTTGAGGCCGCCGAGACGGCATTGCGCCTGGGCGAGGCGCAAGTGCGCAAGGGGATCTCCTGGCCGGCATGTGCCACGCCAGTGCAGTGCGCTCCCCCTGGCGAGTCGTCATGGGTGGTCGATGCTGGCTGGAACGCAATTTCCGGAGTGCGTTGGGTGGCAACGGTCGATGGTTACTACGCGGTGCAGAACCTGGGGCTCGTCAAGGGGGCGGTCCGATTGCCCGAGGAGGTCACGGCCACCCTGTATCGAGTGACGGCCATCGGCCTGGCGGGCCAGGCACGCAGCGTGCTGGAAAGCATCTATGCCAAATACTGACGCGGATCGCGGACGTTGGCGCAGCAGCCTGCTGGCCCTGGGCGGCCTGCTGTGGGTGCTGTGCCCAGCGACTACTATCCAGGCGCTGGCTGATGACCTGGTGACGGCGCAAGGGATGACGCTGTTGTCGCCCCAGGAACCGGAGGCTTGCTGCGGCAATATCGATGGCGGGAATTTGCCCGATGCACCTGTATTCGGCGGTAAGATGCTCGGCGCCCCGATGCCGGCCCCCTCTGACAACCTCTCCCAGGAGACTGAGGACGGCACTATCGAGCTCCCTATGCAGCGCCCCGGTGCCGGTGGCCGGCGCATCCTGTGGCGACAAATCCAGTAAGCGAGATTCTTGACCATGCGCAGATCCAACCAAGGTCTTACCCTGATCGAAATCATGATCGTGATTGCGATCATCGGTCTGGTCCTCACCTTGAGCCTTCCCAGCATCACCGAGTACATGAGGAAGCCGCACCGCAGTGAGGTCACTGTGCTGCTCACCGAGCAGGCACAGCTACTCGAGCGCCATCATGCCACGGCGGGGCTCTACAGCAATGCATCCGGCCTGAGCACGGGCAATGATTACTACAGCCTCAGCGCAACCCTGACCGACAGCGGATTCTCGCTCACGGCGGTGCCCAAGGCCGATGGCCTGATGGCGACCGACAAGTGCGGCAGCTTCACCCTCGACCAGGCCGGTGCCATCGGCCTGGCAGGCCAGGCCGATGGGGTGACGACCAAGGACTGCTGGGGCCGCTGAGTACCTGCTTCGGGAGCCCAGGCGCCCACTGTCTTTCTCATTGACTGGAACCATCTATGGCTAAGCAACAGCAAGTGCTGGTGATCGGAGGCGGAGTGATCGGCCTGCTCACCGCCTACAACCTGGCCTCCAAGGGGCAGCAAGTGCGGCTCTTGGAGCGCTCTGACCTGGGGCGTGAGTCTTCCTGGGCCGGTGGCGGGATCGTTTCCCCGCTCTATCCCTGGCGTTACAGTCCAGCAGTCACCGCACTGGCCCACTGGTCGCAGGATTTCTATCCGCAGCTTGCAAGGCAGCTGTTCAGCGATACCGGGATCGACCCCGAGGTGCATACCACCGGCCTCTACTGGCTGGACCTGGAAGACCAGGCCCTGGCCCTGGAGTGGGCGCGGCGTGAAGGACGCCCGTTGAGCCAGGTGGACATCAGCGCCGTACATGATGCGGTGCCGGTGCTCGGGAGCGGCTATCAGCAGGCGATCTACATGGCCAATGTGGCCAATGTGCGTAACCCGCGCCTGGTCAAGTCCCTCAAGGCGGCATTGCAGGCCCTGCCCAATGTGCATATCGACGAGCAATGCCAGGTCACGGGGTTTATCCGGGATGGGCAGCGAGTGGTGGGCGTGCACAGCGCCCTGGGCGAGTTGAGGGCGGACCAGGTGGTGCTTTGTGCCGGGGCCTGGAGCGGCGAGTTGCTGTCCAGCCTGGGGCTGGCGTTGCCGGTGGAACCGGTCAAGGGGCAGATGATCCTGTACAAGTGCGCCGCCGACTTCTTGTCCTGCATGGTCCTGGCCAAGGGACGCTATGCGATTCCCCGGCGTGATGGGCATATCCTGGTGGGCAGTACCCTGGAGCATGAAGGTTTCGACAAGACTCCGACCGCTTCTGCCCTGGATAGCCTCAAGGCCTCGGCCGTCGAGCTGATCCCGGCCCTGGCGGATGCAGAGGTGGTTGGGCATTGGGCGGGCTTGCGCCCGGGCTCTCCCGAAGGCATTCCCTACATCGGACAGGTTCCCGGATTCGACGGTTTGTGGCTCAACTGCGGGCATTACCGTAACGGCCTGGTGTTGGCGCCGGCCTCCTGTCAATTGTTCTGCGACCTGTTGTTGGGCAACCAGCCGATCGTCGATCCACAGCCATATGCTCCTGCCAGACGCATCGAGGCGCGCTTCTAGTCCAGCCCCAGTTTCTTCAAGCGATAACGCATCGAGCGAAACGACAGGCCCAGCCGGCGAGCCGCCTCCGTGCGGTTCCAACGGCATGCTTCCAGTGCCTGGAGCAGCAACTGGCGTTCCACCTGTTGCAGGTGCCGCGCCAGGTCGAACGCGATCGCGGCGGGGGGCAAGAAACTTTCCGCTTGGCTGGCGCAGGGCAAGCCGAGGTCCGCCACTTCTATCCATTGTCCTTCGCGGAAAATCTGTGCCCGTTCCAGCAGGTTTTCCAGTTCTCGCACATTGCCGGGAAAATCGTGGGCCTCCAGCGCCAGCAGCGCTTCCGAGCTCAGCTGGGCTACCGTCTGGCCGCTGTCGACGGCCAGGCGCTGCAGGATATGCCGGGCCAACAGGCTGATATCGGCGTGGCGCTCGCGCAGGGGCGGAACCCGCAGTTCGATGACATTCACGCGATAGTACAGATCCTGGCGGAAGCGCCCGGCCTCCACCTGCTGCTTCAAGTCCTGGTGGGTAGCACACAGAATCCTGAGGTCCACCGCTTCCTCTGTCTGGCTGCCCACCGCCCGCACAGACCTTTCCTGCAAGGCGCGTAAGAGTTTCACCTGCATGGCCAGCGGCAGCTCGGCTACTTCGTCGAGGAACAGGGTACCGCCCTGTGCGGCCAGGAACAGCCCGGGCTGGTCCGCCAGGGCCCCACTGAAACTGCCTTTGCGGTGCCCGAAGAATTCGCTTTCCATCAACTCCGAAGGGATGGCTCCGCAGTTGACCGCAATGAATGGTCGCCGGGCCCTGGGGCTCAGGTCGTGGATCAGGCGGGCGACCCGTTCCTTACCGCTACCGGACTCGCCGCTGATGTAGACCGCTGCCTGGCTGGGCGCCAGCTTGGCGATCTGGCGGCGCAGGGCTGCCATGGGAGGTGAGTTGCCCAGTAGTTGCTTGCTTGCCGGGTTTTCGCGGGGCACAGGTGGCTTGAGTCGGTTGCCGACCAGTTCTCTTAGATGTTTGAGATCCAGGGGTTTGTGCAACAGATCGCAGGCCCCGGCCTGCAAGGCGCTGGCAGCGGCCTGCTGGCTGGCGTCGTCACTGAGTACGGCCACGGGAATACGGGAATGGTCCTGGCGGATATGCTTCAGCAGTTCCAGGCCGCTGCCGTCCGGCAGATGCAGGTTGGTCAGGCACAGGTCGAAACGATTGTGCCTCAGGTGGTCGCGGGCTTCTTGCAAGGTGCGTGCGCTGCGGGTGTGCAGGCGCATCCGGCCAAGGGTGATTTCCACAAGGGCGCGTACTTCCTTGGCCCCATCGACCACCAGGACCGTTTGCGGTGGATTCATGACAGTGCGCTTTCATCCATGAAGAATGGGTAGCCGGCGTATCGCCAGGCCGAGAGTTGAAGTCTAGGCCCGCTAGGCAAGAGCGGCAGGGCAGCGGTGGAAGTGGTGGCGCCGGTTCGGGGCTCGGGCCTGCTCGGGAGGCAGCAGAGCCACTGGATCCGGGGGCTGGGGGGATTAGCCCAACGGCTTGGAGGGCGGAGGTTTTTTGTCGCCAATTATGGCGATGGGGCGATTGCCCTGTGCCGCCAGGCACAGGGCGGGGGCGATCAGCGGTTCTGGCTGCCGGGGCCTTGTTCCAGGTGGGCCTGGCTGCAATACCACTGCTGCGCCAGGCCCAGGGCCCGGTCCTGGGGCAGGTGTACGCCGCAGTGAGCGCAGCGCACCATGGGCGTGCTACTCGGCTCAGCGGAGGGGCGGGGAGCCGAGGCCGGGCGTTTGAATTTGCGCCAGAACCATACCGCAGCGGCAATCAGGGCGATCCAGAACAGTAGACGAACCATGGCATCCAGTTTCTTGAGGAAAGATGCGGCAGTTTAGCCAAGCGCCCGCCGGCCGCACAGGCCCCCAGGATTACAGGCATGAAAAAGGGAGACTTGAAGTCTCCCTTTCTTGGATAGGCTGCTGCTGATCAGTCGAATACGCCGAAGGTCATGTAGCTGAACCAGGAGCGGTCTTCGTTGTTGCCTGCGGCTTGGTGATTTTCTTCCTCGATCACTTCGCCGTTGCTGTCCTTGGGCTTGAGCTCCTCGGGGATCGCATCCTTGGCATCCTGGTACTGCTTCATGATGTCCTGGTTGGCGCGGGTTTCTCCCGGCGGCAGCGGCGGACGGGATTCGATCAGGCCCAGGGTGGCCTTGCTCAGCCAGGAGCGGTTGTCGGCCTCGGCTACCCGCGGCACGAACTGGCCGTCCACCAGGCTGGGGTGGTCAGGGTAGTTGAGCTTGAGGGTTTCCAGGCTGGTGGCTGCCAGTTCATCCAGGTGCAGGCGCTGGTAGGCCTCGGTCATGACCGCCAGGCCGTCGCCTACCGATGGGGTTTCCTGGAAGTTCTCCACCACGTAGCGCCCACGGTTGGCGGCGGCGACATAGGCCTGGCGGGTGAGGTAGTAGTCGGCTACGTGGATTTCATAGGAAGCCAGCAGGTTGCGCAGGTAGATCATGCGCTGCTTGGCATCCGGGGCGTAGCGGCTGTTCGGGTAGCGGCTGGTGAGCTGGGCGAATTCGTTGTAGGAGTCGCGGGCGGCACCCGGGTCGCGCTTGGTCATGTCCAGCGGCAGGAAGCGCGCCAGCAGGCCGACGTCCTGGTCGAACGAGGTCAAGCCCTTGAGGTAGTAGGCGTAGTCGACGTTCGGGTGCTGTGGGTGCAAGCGAATGAAACGCTCGGCAGCCGACTTGGCGGCTTCCGGCTCGGCATTCTTGTAGTTGGCATAGATCAGCTCGAGCTGCGCCTGGTCGGCGTAGCGACCGAAGGGGTAGCGCGATTCCAGGGCCTTGAGCTTGGCGGTGGCGCTGGTGTAGCTATGGTTGTCCAGGTCGGTCTGCGCCTGCTGGTACAGCTCGACTTCGCTCAGGTTTTCGTCAACGACTTCCTTCGATGAGCAAGCAGCGGTCAGTGCGAGGATGGCGATCAGCAGCAGGTGTTTCACTTGCATAGCGGCTTGCGTCCCTATGACGGCCGCTGTCTTGGGCGGGGCCGTCCTGTTATGATGAGCGCCCCGTTGAGAGCCTCGGGGCAAAAGACGCCGTATTTAACCACAAGCGTGCAGCCGAAACCAAAGGCTGTGCCGACCCCCAGTCCGAGCATGTCCGATAAAATAGAACTTCGCGCAGAGGTGCCGTCCGAACTGGGCGGTCAACGCCTCGATCAAGTCGCCGCCCAATTATTCGCCGAGCATTCACGCTCGCGCCTTTCCGCCTGGATCAAGGACGGTCGCCTGACGGTGGACGGAGTGGTGCTGCGTCCCCGTGACATTGTGCATGGTGGCTCCGTCCTCGAGCTGACCGCCGAACAGGAAGCCCAGGGTGAGTGGGTTGCCCAGGACATCGAGCTGGACATCGTCTACGAAGACGACGACATCCTGGTGATCAACAAACCGGCGGGCCTGGTGGTGCACCCGGCTGCCGGCCATGCTGATGGCACCTTGCTCAATGCGCTGCTGCATCATGTTCCCGACATCGTCAATGTGCCGCGGGCGGGCATTGTCCATCGCCTGGACAAGGACACCACCGGCCTGATGGTGGTGGCCAAGACCATCCAGGCGCAGACGCAACTGGTGGCTCAGTTGCAGAGCCGCACCGTCAGCCGCATATATGAATGCATCGTGATCGGCGTGGTGACCGCAGGCGGCAAGATCAATGCCCCCATCGGTCGCCATGGCCAGCAGCGCCAGCGCATGGCGGTGATGGAAGGTGGCAAGCCGGCCGTCAGCCATTACCGGGTGTTGGAGCGCTTCCGCTCCCATACTCATGTGCGGGTCAAGCTGGAAACCGGGCGTACCCACCAGATTCGGGTGCACATGGCCCACATCAATTTCCCGTTGGTGGGCGATCCGGCGTACGGCGGTCGCTTCCGTATCCCTCCGGCCGCCAGCCCGACCATGGTCGATTCGCTGAAGAACTTCCCGCGCCAGGCGCTTCATGCGCGCTTCCTGGAGCTGGACCACCCGACCACCGGCAAGCGCATGAGCTGGGAGTCGCCGTTGCCGGAAGACTTCGTCTGGCTACTGTCGCTGCTCAAGCAAGACCGTGAGGCGTTCATCGGATGAATGACTGGCTGATTCCTGACTGGCCCGCGCCGGCCGGGGTCAAGTCCTGTGTCACCACCCGCAGCGGTGGCGCCAGCCTGGCGCCGTTCGACAGCCTCAACCTCGGTGATCACGTCGATGACCAACCCGAAGCGGTCGCCGAGAACCGGCGTCGCCTCACCGAGCGGTTCTCCATCGCTCCGGCCTGGTTGCAGCAGGTGCATGGGGTCGCGGTGGCCCACGCCGATCCCGCCGTGGTTGCAACCGCTGATGCCAGCTGGTCCGCCACGCCGGGCGTTGCCTGCGCGGTGATGACCGCCGACTGCCTGCCGGCGCTGTTCTGTAACCGTGCCGGGACCCGGGTCGCGGCCGCCCATGCCGGTTGGCGCGGGCTGGCTGCCGGAGTGCTGGAAGCCACGCTCGACCACCTCGACGTGCCCGCCGACCAGGTCCTGGTGTGGTTGGGGCCGGCGATAGGTCCACAGCGTTTCGAAGTGGGCGCCGAAGTGCGCGAGGCGTTCGTCACCCAGTTGGCCGAGGCCGGGCAGGCCTTTGTCCCGAGCATCAATGCCGGGCGTTTCATGGCCGATATCTACCAGTTGGCACGCCTGCGCCTGGCGGCCCGTGGTGTCACCGCTGTTTATGGCGGTGGTTACTGCACTGTCAGCGACCCGCGTTTCTTCTCCTATAGGCGCAATCCGCGTACCGGGCGTTTCGCCTCCCTCGTCTGGCTCGAGCGCTAGACTAATCTGACTTGCGTCAAGCAGCTGACGCTTGAATCTCCCAGAATCGACCGCATCTAGGGAATCATCTGGCAGGTTTCTCTATTTAGGTGTGTCCATCGCTCCGGCCTGCTCAAAAGGAAGGTGACTAATGCGTATAGACCGATTGACCAGCAAGCTCCAGCTGGCTTTATCCGATTCCCAATCCCTGGCGGTAGGCCTCGACCACCCGGCCATCGAACCGGCGCACCTGATGCAGGCCCTGCTTGAACAACAAGGTGGCTCCATCAAGCCCCTGCTGATGCAAGTGGGTTTCGACGTCAACAGCCTGCGCAAGGAACTGAGCAAAGAGCTCGACAAACTGCCGAAGATCCAGAACCCCACTGGCGACGTGAACATGTCCCAGGACCTGGCGCGCCTGCTCAACCAGGCCGATCGCCTGGCCCAGCAGAAAGGCGACCAGTTCATTTCCAGTGAACTGGTGCTGCTGGCGGCCATGGATGAAAACAGCAAGCTCGGCAAACTGCTGCTGGGCCAGGGCGTGAGCAAGAAGGCCCTGGAAAACGCCATCAATAACCTGCGCGGCGGCGAGGCGGTGAATGACGCCAACGTCGAGGAGTCGCGCCAGGCACTGGATAAGTACACCGTCGACCTGACCAAGCGTGCCGAGGACGGCAAGCTCGATCCAGTGATCGGTCGTGACGACGAGATTCGCCGCACCATCCAGGTACTGCAGCGTCGTACCAAGAACAACCCGGTGCTGATCGGCGAGCCTGGCGTGGGCAAGACCGCCATTGCCGAGGGCCTGGCCCAGCGGATTATTAATGGCGAGGTGCCCGACGGCCTGAAGGGCAAGCGCCTGCTGGCGCTGGATATGGGCGCGCTGATCGCTGGCGCCAAGTACCGCGGTGAGTTCGAGGAGCGCCTCAAGTCGCTGCTCAACGAATTGGCGAAGCAGGAAGGGCAGATCATCCTGTTCATCGACGAACTGCATACCATGGTCGGCGCCGGCAAGGGCGAGGGTGCCATGGATGCCGGTAACATGCTCAAGCCGGCCCTGGCCCGTGGCGAGCTGCACTGCGTGGGCGCCACGACGCTCAACGAATACCGCCAGTACATCGAGAAAGACGCCGCTCTGGAACGCCGCTTCCAGAAAGTACTGGTGGAGGAGCCGAGCGAGGAGGACACCATTGCTATCCTGCGTGGCTTGAAAGAGCGCTATGAAGTGCACCACAAGGTAGCGATCACCGACGGTGCGATCATCGCCGCGGCCAAGCTCAGCCACCGCTATATCACCGATCGCCAGTTGCCGGACAAGGCCATCGACCTGATCGACGAAGCGGCCAGCCGTATCCGCATGGAGATCGATTCCAAGCCGGAAGTGCTCGATCGCCTTGACCGCCGCCTGATCCAGTTGAAGGTGGAGTCCCAGGCGTTGAAGAAGGAAGAAGACGACGCAGCGAAGAAGCGTCTGGAAAAACTGACCGAGGAAATCGAGCGCCTGGAGCGTGAGTACTCCGACCTCGAAGAGATCTGGGCCTCTGAAAAGGCTGAGGTGCAGGGCTCGGCGCAGATCCAGCAAAAGATCGAGCAAGCTCGCCAGGAGCTGGAAGCTGCGCGGCGCAAGGGCGACCTCAACCGCATGGCCGAGTTGCAGTACGGAGTGATCCCGGATCTGGAGCGTAGCCTGCAGATGGTCGATCAGCATGGCAAGACCGAGAACCAGCTGCTGCGCAATAAGGTGACCGAGGAAGAAATTGCCGAGGTGGTGTCCAAGTGGACCGGCATTCCTGTGTCGAAAATGCTCGAGGGCGAGCGCGATAAGCTGTTGAAGATGGAAAGCCTGCTGCATCAGCGAGTCATTGGCCAACATGAAGCCGTGGTGGCGGTATCCAATGCCGTGCGCCGCTCCCGTGCTGGCCTGGCGGACCCGAACCGGCCAAGCGGTTCGTTCATGTTCCTCGGCCCGACCGGGGTGGGCAAGACCGAGCTGTGCAAGGCTCTGGCGGAATTTCTCTTCGACACTGAAGAGGCCATGGTACGGATCGACATGTCCGAATTCATGGAGAAACACTCCGTGGCTCGCCTGATCGGCGCGCCTCCGGGTTATGTCGGTTACGAGGAAGGCGGTTACCTGACGGAAGCCGTACGTCGCAAACCGTATTCGGTGATCCTGCTGGATGAGGTGGAGAAGGCACACCCGGATGTGTTCAACATTCTGCTGCAGGTCCTGGAGGACGGACGTTTGACGGACAGCCATGGGCGTACGGTGGACTTCCGCAATACCGTGATCGTCATGACTTCCAATCTGGGCTCGGCGCAGATTCAGGAGCTGGTGGGCGACCGCGAGGCCCAGCGCGCTGCGGTGATGGATGCGGTCTCCACTCACTTCCGGCCGGAATTCATCAATCGGGTCGACGAAGTGGTGATCTTCGAGCCGCTGGCCCGGGATCAGATCGCTGGTATCACCCAGATCCAGTTGGGGCGTCTGCGCAGTCGTCTGGCGGAACGCGAATTGCGTCTGGAACTGAGCGATGAAGCCTTGGACAAGCTGATCGCCGTGGGTTACGACCCTGTATACGGTGCCCGGCCGCTGAAACGGGCGATCCAGCGCTGGATCGAGAACCCGTTGGCCCAGTTGATCCTGTCCGGCGGTTTCCTGCCTGGCAGCACCATCACGGCGGTGGTGCAGGACGACGAGATCGTCTTCAACTGATCGCTGGTAGCCTGAAATCGAAGAGGCCTCGCATTGCGAGGCCTTTTTTTTTTCACTAGGGCGTTGAACTGTAAGGAAAAGGCTTGTAAAGTGCGCCCCGCAGTCAGTCACCCCTCAGGTTTTTTCTGCTGCAGAAGAAACCGGCAATGAAGTCGCAAATCATTGTCTTAAAAGCAATTTAGGGGGTTGACAGAGGTTTTAAAGATTGTAAAATGGCGCGCCTCAGAGACGTGAACGTAGCGATACGCAGAAGGTCGAAGAGGATGAAGCAACACGTTGTAGCTTGAAGTCATCAGTTCCGTGATAGCTCAGTCGGTAGAGCAAATGACTGTTAATCATTGGGTCCCAGGTTCGAGTCCTGGTCACGGAGCCAACTTCAAATCGGGGTATAGCGCAGTCCGGTAGCGCGCCTGCTTTGGGAGCAGGATGTCAGGAGTTCGAATCCCCTTACCCCGACCATATTTGGGTCGTTAGCTCAGTTGGTAGAGCAGTTGGCTTTTAACCAATTGGTCGTAGGTTCGAATCCTACACGACCCACCATTTTTGAAACCAGTTCGCTGGAATCAAATCTTAAGAGCAGAAGCCAAAAGCGCTGTTCGCAGAAGGCGCCTCTTGAAGGTGCCTTTTTTTTACCGGGGTATAGCGCAGTCCGGTAGCGCGCCTGCTTTGGGAGCAGGATGTCAGGAGTTCGAATCCCCTTACCCCGACCATATTCACGAAGAAGGGCACCTCAATGAGGTGCCCTTCTTCGTTTGTCCTTGGAAATGTCCCCAGCCCTGCCTGGGCTGGGCCGCCATTGATCATAGGTCTTGCGAGCCTTCCCAGATGTCCGGCTGGTCCAGCAAGCCATGTTCCAGGGCCGTCATGGCCAGTTGCACCTGTTCCACATACTCAGCGATTTCCTCCAGCGGCACATGATTGAGGCAGGCCTGCTCCAGTTGGCGGCAACGTTCCACCAATAGCTCTCCCTTGATCACTCGCGCTGCCCCTTTGATGCGATGAGCCAGTTCTGCAAGTTCGACTGTCGCCTGTTTTTGCAGGCAGGTCGTGAGCGCTTGTTGATCGGTGCGATTGTTGACGATCAGCTCGCTCAGTATGTGGCGAAGCATTTTCGGCTCGCTGCCCACCAGGCTTTGCAGGGATTCCAGGTCGAAGGCATTGGGCTTAGGCGCATCGCCCGGGGAGGGAAGCAGCTCAGCCTCGCTATCATCGGTATCGCCGATGGACAACAAGCGCAGCTCCAATTCGTCCAGACCGATAGGCTTGACCAGGCAATCGTTCATTCCGGCCTGGACACAACGCTCCACTTCCTCAGGTTGGGCATCGGCGGTCAGGCCGATGATCATCACCGGCGGGCTGACGCTGTCCCGCTCATAGCGGCGGATGGCGCGGGCCAGCTCGGCACCATTCATGATGGGCATGTGATAGTCGGTGATGATCATGTCGAATCCCCGTTCGCGCCAGATGTTCAAGGCATCCAGGCCGTTTTCCGCCTCTACCACGTCATGCCCGAGGAAGCACAGCTGCTGCTGCAGGACCTGGCGGTTCACCGCATGATCGTCCACGATCAGGACCTGCAAGCGGTACATCGGGCGAGTCTTGGGTTGCGGAGGGCGCTCAGGAGCTTCCACGCGTTCCAGCGCTTGCAGGAGCAGCTCCACGTCGACACGGGTACCTTGCCCCAGTGAACTGCTCAGCGAGATGTGCCCACCCATCATTTCGCACAGGCTCCGGCAGATCACCAAGCCCAGGCCCGTGCCCTCGGTATGCTGCACGTTGCGCTCCACCTGGGAAAACGGCTGGAACAGGCGCAGCTGATTGGCTGGAGAGATGCCGATCCCGGTATCTTCCACGCTGAGCTTGACCTTCAGCGCCGAGTTTTCCAGGAGGTCGGCACCGATGGTCACCTTGATGAAGCCGGATTCGGTGAACTTGATGGCATTGCTGACCAGGTTGGACAGGACCTGCTTGAAGCGCATACCGTCCACCAGCACGTCGCCGTTGATGCTGGAGTCGATTTCCAGCACCAGGTTCAGGCATTTTTGTCGGGCCAGCCCCTCGAATACCCGGGCGACGGACTCCACCAACTCCCGTAGGTTGGCACGCTTGGGCGAAAGGCTCAGGCGACCGGATTCGATCCGGGCGATGTCGAGAATATCGCCAATCAGCTCCAACAGGCTCTTGGCCGAGCTGTAGGCGATTTCGATGCTGGAACGCTCGATCTGGTCGCTGTTGGCGCGCTTGAGCTCCAGCTCCAGAATGCTGATGACTGCGTTCATCGGCGTGCGGATTTCATGGCTCATGGTCGCCAGGAAGGTGGTCTTGGCCCGACTGGCCTCGTCGGCGAGGTTCTTG
The DNA here is from genome assembly GCF_046230915.1 of Pseudomonas sp. KCJK8993. Lineage (NCBI taxonomy): Bacteria > Pseudomonadati > Pseudomonadota > Gammaproteobacteria > Pseudomonadales > Pseudomonadaceae > Pseudomonas > Pseudomonas sp. KCJK8993. The sequence continues at coordinate 52,853 of NZ_JBJJLO010000002.1, read as the reverse complement.
GCCTCTTTCAGCTCCTGGACCAGGTGGCGATGTTTGGTGATATCCAGCCAACCGCAGATCACGCCTTTGGTGACGCCGTGGCTGTCCTGGAACGGCTGGATCCAGTGCTCGATCCAGACCTCCTTGCCCTGCAAGCGAACGATCTCCTCCGAGGTGAGGGTCTGACCATCGGTGATCGCCTGCAGATATCGCTGGTGTAGCCCTGGCTCCGCAGCGAAATGAGCCTCGGGCAACTCCCGCACGGTCTTGTTCAGCACCTGTTCGGCATTCAAGCCGACGCTACGCAGGTAGCTGCGATTGCAGGACAGCATGGCGCCGTCGATGTCTCGTATGTAGAGCACCGGCGGCATGTTCTCGGTCAGGGTTTCGATGAAGCGCAACTGGTCGTTGAGGGTTTTCTCGACCCTGACCCGACGTTGCAGGTACAAGCCCCAGATCAATGACAGCAGTAGCAGCAACGAGGCCCCGGTGACGATCTCGGCAATGACGATGGTGTAGTCGCGCCAGGTTTCGCTGCTCATGCCCGGTGGTGAACGCCAATGGTTGGCCATGGCGTTGAGATCGTCTGCCGGAAGGCTGAGCAGGGCCTTGTCGAGGATCGACTGCAATTCCGAATCTTCCCGGCGCAAGGCGAAGTTCGCGGTCTTTTGGCTGGTATGGATCAGGTCGGCGATGGCTAGCCTGTTCTGGAACAGGCGGACGATGTAGTAGCGCGAGGTGGGCAGCGACATCACGGTGGCGTCGGCATCGCCTGAGTAGACCTTGTTCAGGCTGTCCAGGGCGGTCTGGGTTTCTATCAGCTCGGTGTCCGGGTAGAGCTCGCGTACTTGCTGCAGCATGACATGCCCGGTGGGAATGGCCAGGCGCTTGCCTGCCAGGTTGCCAGGCGACTTGGCTTTGCCGGTCTTGTCAGCCTGGGTAATCAGCACGAAGGGGCTGGCCAGGAACGGACGGGTGAAACGCAGATTTTCCTCGCGCTGTGCGCTGGCGGTCATGATGGCGAGGTCCGCCTCGGACTGGCGCAAGGCTTCGATCTGCTCCGGATACCCACCGTTGCGTGCCGTCACCTGGAATTGCAGGCCCGTGCGCTGGGAAATCACCTCTAGCAGTTCCGCTGCGACCCCGGCGAACACGCCATTGGCATCGAAGAAGGCAACGGGCGCCAAGTCATCGTTGATCACCAGGCGCAGCACTGGATTACGCTCGATCCAGCGAGCTTCCTGGGCTGTCAGGGGGATGCGCTCGTCCGTCGGCAAAAAACCACTGCCCACCCAGCGTCGGCTCAGCACGACGAGTTTTTCCTGGCCGATGGCCTCGATGCTCTGGTCCAGGATCCGTTGCAGGCGTTCGTTATTGCCCTTGAGTGCGAAGCCGTAGTCGCCCTTGGGATGGTCGGCGAAACGCTCGAACCGCAGAAAACCGTAATAGGAACGGTTGATCTGGAAGTAGGCGCTGAGCACGTCGTCGACATAAACGTCGGCATCGCCGAAGGCGGTCGCGGCTATAGCGTTCTCATGGCTGGTCTGTACCAGCAACTGGGCGAGGGGGAAGTGGGTTCGCAGTTCAGCGGCGTGTTGTTCGGGTACGGCCACCCGCAGACCGGCAAGATCCCGGGGCGGGGTGCGCAGTTCATCGCTGCGCTTGAACAATGCCAGGCGCCCTTCGGCGAACGGCCGAGTGCGCCTGATACTGGCATCGGGGTGCCCGGAGTTGTAGCTGCCCATGAAATCGATAGTGCCGGCTTGCAGCGCCTGCTCGGCCTCTTCGTGGGTCTGGAAGGGCAGGAGCTTGATACGCACTCCCAGCAACTGCCCGAGCAGGGCGCTGATGTCGGCGGTGATGCCTTCGTAGCGGCCATCGTTATAGCTGACGCTGAAAGGCGCCGACTCTTGTGCGACCGCTCCGATCTTCAATTCCAACTTGTGCCGTAGCCAGTGCCAATCCTCGTCCTCGAGCGCGAGCTCGTGGTGGTCTAGGCGTGCGGTGCTGTACAGCGTATGGGGGAGAACCTGGGCTACGGCCGGCTGGGGCCCCATGATCGCCAAACAGATGAAAAGCAAGAAAAGTCGGGAATGCATGATTGCTTCAGAAAAATAGGGGGCCAGGAAGTGGTCGATGGACTGGAGGGGACGGCATCGGCATGTGGAACAGGGACGTGGGAGGCTGGTGAGCGATCGATTGAGTCATCCTGGCGGCGGATCTGCGCGGCAATAGGCTATGAAATGATGTTCGGGCATCGGTCGCGCGAACAGGAATCCTTGGGCGGCTTGGCACCCGAGGTCCCGCAGGCGCATTTGCTGTTCGATATTCTCGACCCCCTCAATGATCAGTGACATGCCCAGTGAGCGAGCAAGGGCCACTGTGTAACTGATGATTGCGCAGCTCCTGGGTTGGTACTTCATCTTGCGCACGAAGGTACCGTCGAGCTTGATCTGGCTGAAGGGCAGTTCGCACAGGCGCTGCAATGAAGAGTGGCCAGCACCGAAGTCATCCATGGCCAGGCCACAACCCATCAAGCGCAAGCGCACCAGATTCTCCAGGCTGCAGGCGGGTGCGGTGATCAGGCTGGTTTCGGTGATTTCGAAGATGATGCTGGCGGCTGGTGCCTGGAACCGCGTGAGCCAGTTGGCGATAGCACCGCTCAAGGCCTGGCAGGACAGTTGCGCCGGATGCAGGTTAAAGGAAAAGTCCAGGGGGCGGTCCTGGCCGGCAAGGTTCCTGCGCAGCGCCAGCCCTTGTTCGAGCAGTTGCCAGAACAGGCGGTCCAGGAGCTTGTGCTGTTCCATGAGTGGCAGGAAGTGCGATGGCGGGAGTACACCCAGCCTGGGATGATTCCAGCGTGCCAGGGACTCCACGCCGAGCAGCGAGGCGTCCTCGAGCGCTACCCTGGGCTGGTAATAGGGCTCGAACTCGCCGTTGTCCAACCCGCGAACCACTTCGGCCAATGTCGGCAGGCCGGACCTGGCCAGGGGCTGGGACAGGGGGCCGCCGTGGCGCCAGCTCTGGTGGCGCGTCAGCATGGCTACCAGACGTTCCAGACGGAACGGTTTGCCCAGATCGCCGAGAAAGTGCAGGCCCAGGCGCTTGATCATGGCGATGGTGGTTTGCCGCAGGATCGGATCGGCCTGACTGCACAGGATCACTGAACGCAGCTTGCCGCTCTGGCTGGCATGGCGCAGGAAAGCCAGGCCGTCCATGCCGGGCATCTTCAGGTCGCAGATGACGATATCGATTTTTTCGCAACTGCTCAGCAGGGCCAGGGCCTCGTCGCCATTACCGGCTTCGTGCACCTGTCCGGGCATAGCCTTGTTCAAGGCAGTGATGGTGATCAGTCGTTGGAGTGGTTCGTCATCCAGAACCAGGACGTTCAAATGTTGCATTGCCGGCTCGAGTCATTGATCGCCAAGCATCTTGCTTAAGATTCCAGAGCAGGGTCCACTAGCTGTATCTCTATGGTTTGTAGGAATTTTCCTCAAGGATAATTGAATTATCTGATTCCGTAGGACCTGCTCCTTAATCCCTTGTATCGCCGGTTATTTGACTGGAACCTGAATTTTCCGCTGGACCAGCAAGAGGTTTCTCACGCGAAGCCATGGTTTCGCGCGGTAGTCAATGGCGCTTGAGCAAAGTGCGATGGCGTATTTTCCAATGGTCATGGTTGACCGACGTTTGAGTTCTTAAGGTGAAATGACAATATGCATAGCGTATTGATAGTGGATGACCATCCTGTCGTGCGGCTTGCCGTCAAGGTGTTGTTGGAAAAGCACAACATGCGCGTGGTGGCCGAGACAGATAATGGCCTGGATGCGTTAGAGCTGGTTCGTGAGCATGTGCCCGACGCTGTGATTCTCGATATCGGGATTCCCAAGCTCGATGGCCTCAAGGTGCTGTCGCGTATCAAGGCCCTGGGCCTGCCCACCGAAGTGCTGGTGCTCACCTCGCAGTCGGTGGAAGGTTTCTGCCGGCGTTGCATCCAGCTGGGAGCCCGGGGATTCGTCAACAAGGAAGAGGACCTGGGCAACCTGGTGGTTGCCCTGAATGCTGTACTGGCAGGCTACACCTTCTACCCGTCGCTGGCCCTGGATGTGTCCGCCTCGACGGTGGAGCAGCGTTCCGAGGCCGAGCAGATCGGCTTGCTGACCGATCGGGAAATGATCGTCCTGCAGCACCTGGCACAGGGGCATTCGAACAAGGCTATCGGAGAAAAACTGTTCTTGAGCAACAAGACGGTAAGTACCTACAAGACCCGCCTGTTGCAGAAACTAGGGCTGGGTTCCCAGGTCAGCCTGGCGGAGTTCGCCAAGCGCAATGCGTTGATTCCCTGACGAGAAATTGCGGGCTGGCTCTGCCGGTGCATTTGCGCCATCTCGATGACCTGGGCCCCGCTATTGCATAGCGGGGCCCAGGCGATCAATGCAGCTTCAGGCGCGGATCCGTACCGCGTCCGATCCGGCTACCAAGCATCATCATCGCCGTGCGGAACATTCCGTACAGGGCCATCTGGTGCATGCGATACAACGAGATGTAGAACATCCGCGCCAACCAGCCCTCGAGCATCACGCTGCCGGTGAGGTTGCCCATCAGGTTGCCGACCGCCGAGAAGCGCGAGAGCGAGATCAGCGAGCCGTAGTCGGTGTACTTGTAGGTTGGCAACTCCTTGCCTTCCAGGCGCAGCTTCAACGACTTGGCCAGCAACGATGCTTGTTGGTGCGCCGCCTGGGCCCGTGGTGGAACGTTGCGATCACTGCCAGGTTGCGGGCAGGCGGCGCAATCGCCGAAGGCGAAGATGTTCGGATCGCGGGAGGTCTGAAGGGTCGGCAACACCTGAAGCTGGTTGATGCGGTTGGTCTCCAGGCCATCGATGTCCTTGAGGAAACCCGGGGCGCGAATCCCCGCAGCCCACACCTTGAGGCTGGCAGGAATGACCTGGCCGTCGGCGGTGAGCAGGCTTTGGGCGGTCACTTCGCTGACCGAGGCGTTGGTCATGACCCGCACCCCGAGTTTCTCCAGGGTCTTGTGCACCGGTCCGCTGATGCGTTCGGGCAGGGCTGGCAGGACTCTCGGACCGGCTTCGATCAGAGTGATGTGCATGTTCTCCGGGCGGATCCGGTCCAGGCCGTAGGCTGCCAATTCGTGGGCGGCATTGTGCAGTTCGGCCGCCAGCTCGACACCCGTGGCGCCGGCGCCGACGATGGCCACGCTGATCTGCTCCAGCTCCTCGCTCTGTCCGGCGTGGGCTCGCAAGTAGTGGTTGAGCAATTGTTGATGGAAGCGCTCGGCCTGTTTGCGTGTGTCGAGGAACAGGCAATGCTGGGCCGCGCCCTGGGTGCCGAAGTCGTTGGTGGTACTGCCCACTGCGAGCACCAGGGTGTCGTAGCCGAGTTCACGAGCAGGCAGCAGCTCGGCCCCTTCTTCGTCATAGGTGGCCGCCAGCTGGATTTTTTTCTGCTCTCGGTCGAGCCCACTCATGCGGCCCAGCTGGAACTCGAAGTGGTTCCATTTTGCTTGGGCAACGTAGTTGAGTTCGTCCGCGGAGGAGTTCAGCGATCCGGCAGCCACTTCGTGCAGCAAGGGTTTCCAGATATGGGTCAGGTTGGCGTCGACCAGCGTTATGCTGGCCGTACCGCGTTTGCCCAGGGTCTTACCCAGGCGGGTCGCCAACTCCAGGCCGCCGGCGCCGCCGCCGACGATGACAATACGATGGTTCATGGGGATATCTCGCAAGGCTAAAAGAAATCGGGACAGTCGACCGAGCGAGCGCGATGCGGCTCATAGCGTCAGGTAACTGATAAGACGGCTCAACAAGCCGAGGGCCACGGTCACCACGACCACCACCACGAGGAGCATCCACGGCCGGAAGGGCCGGCGCTCGACTCGGTGCTGGGGCAGGTGCAGGTATTCTTCGACATGGCGTTGGTCGTCGGGGTTCAGGCGGCTGCTCATAAAAGGCCTCGTCGGCTAGACGTCGCAACAGGGAGGAATGTTACAGCGCAGTGTAATCCGGCATGAAAAGGAGCATCACATGCTGCCATGTGGAGATCCATGGCACCCCGGGGCCGGCAAGCATGAGCGCTTTTTACCATTGCGGGGAGGATTGCGCCATGCCCACCGATGGTGGATTGACGAGCCTCACAAACTGATACCGACATCGAAGACGATGCTGCGTCCCAGGTTGCTGCGCAGGAACTCCGGAGCATCCGGGTGGGCGAACAGTACCCGGGCGAAGGTCGGCCCTACCAGGGATAACGAGCGCCAGCCTTGGCGCAGGTATTCGGTAGGCGGCGGGAAATGGCTATTGAGGTCCAGCACTTCGCGCTTGAGGGCGGCAAAGGCAATGATATCCAGCTCCCCCAGGTTCATTCCGCGCTCCTGATAATTGCGGGCCTTCTTGCGCAAGGTCGGTCCCAGCCGCAGCAGTAGCTCGTTGGCCGGGATGCGCTTGGGCTTGGCTTCACGCCGCACCAACTGGCTCAGGGAAAATGCGCTGCGCCGACGTTGCAGTTCGTCGCGCCATTCATCGTTGAGCCGACGTCCCTCGTCGAGGACGAAGAACACCTCGAAGCTGGCCTCGCGAAACAGCACGTCCGGCGGCTCTTGCCCAGGGGCGGAGAATTCTTCATTGCGGTAGGGAATGTTCAAGCCCTGCAGCAGGCGCTGGCAGACCCAACGCTCGCGCTCCCATTTGCGGGCATTGGACAGGAACGCATTGGCTTGCTCGGCCTGGATGGTTAGCAGGCGCAAGAAATCTGAGTCATCCATACCCTCAAGCTTAGCGCCCAAATGTGACCTTAAGAACCAGCCGCGCGGAAAAAGCCCCCGGGCCCTGGATCGCCCAAGCTGGAGCCTGCCCAGGGGCGGTGTAGACTGTTGCGCGTCCCGTCGAACGATAAGGAGTGTGCCGTGAAGCGCTGGTCAATGTTGTTGCTGGTCCTGTTGCCGTTGTGGGCCCAGGCCCTCGAGATCGGGGAGCGGTTGGCGCCCTGGACCCTGCTGGACCAGTTCGACGAGGCCTACAGCCTTGACGGCCAGGCCCGGATCCTGCTGGTGGCGCGCAGCATGGACGCGGCCAAGCTTGTGAATGCGGCGCTCAAGGCCCGGCCCAAGGGCTATCTTCAGGAGCGGGGTGGCGTCTTTGTCGCCGATATCCAGCGCATGCCCGCGCTGATCGCCAGGATGTTCGCCGTACCGGCCATGCGTGACTACCCCTACCGGGTGATGCTCGATCGTGAGGGGCGAGTGGCGCCGCGCTACCCGGCAAGCGAGGACAAGGTGCTGTGGCTGCAATTGCGGGATGGACAACTGGTCGAGCGCCATGAATACGCCAGTGCCGAGCAGCTAGCTGCGGCCCTGGAGCAAGCCCGGCCATGATCAGCGCGGCACTGCTGGCGCCGCAGACGCTGGTCCTGGGGTGGCTGCTGTATGTGCCGCTGCTGCTCTGGGCCATATGGCGAGCGCCCTGGGTCGAGCTGTTCACCGACAGTCGCCGCCAGCACTTGCTGTTCGGCACGGTCTTCGCTCTGTTCCTGTTGTGGTTGGTCCGGCGGGATTTCGATACCGGCGTGTCCTATCACTTCATCGGCATGACCGCGGTGACCTTGTTGCTGGATTGGCCCCTGGCCATGATCGGGGGCCTGGTCGCGCAGTTGGGGTTGCTGGTGTTGGGACGCCAGGACCTGGCGGCCCTGGGTGTCAACGGGATATTGCTGGTGCTGCTGCCGGTGGCTGTGACCGAGACCTGCGCCTGGCTGGTGGAGCGGGCCCAGCCGCGCAACCTGTTCGTCTATATTTTCTGCTCGGGTTTTTTTGCCGCCGCGCTCTCGGCATTGTTGTGCCTGCTGTGCGGATTGGGCCTCTTGTGGTTCGACGAGCGTTTCGCCATGCCCGAATGGCTGGAAGACTTCATCGGCTACCTGTGGCTGATCATCTTTCCCGAGGCCTTCATCAACGGCATGCTGGTCAGTGCGCTGGTGGTGTTCTGCCCCGAGTGGCTGGAGACTTTCAACCGCACCCGTTACCTCTCGGCGCCCTGGAAAGACGAGGATCCGCGCCCTTGATCCATATCAATTGCGCACGCCTGGCCGCGCTGCATGCTCGGCAAAAATTCCAGGAGTGCGGTCATGAGTGTCTATCAGTGGGCCCGGCAGGAAGTACGCGACAGCCTGCAAAACGCCCTGCAGGAGGGCTTTGAGCCCGGGCTGAGCCTGCGGGCGCTGCTCAGCGCGGTGGTACAGCAGAGCAAGCATGTGCGCAGCATCGAGGACCTGGCGGATGAATTGCAGTTCCTCGCGGAAAACCTCGACGACGATCAGGACTACAGCTTCATGCGGCCCTGATCGGCCTTCACGCGAATCTTCAGTGGGCGCGGGGCGGCAGTTCTTCGGAGAACAGGTCGTCCTCGGCGTCCGGGCTCACCGGGATCTTGTGCTCCTCCGCCGCCCAGGCTCCCAGGTCGATCAGTTTGCAACGATCGGAACAGAACGGTCGGTTGACGTTGGCCGGGGTCCATTCCACAGGGGCGCCACAGGTCGGGCATTCGACGGTCAAGGGTTGGCTCATGGCTGGCCTCCACGCAAGGTTAGGTAAAAGTGATGCAGGCGTTCGACTTCGCTGTGCAGCCAGGCACGGTCGCGGTCGTTGACCAGGACGTCGTCGGCATGTCGTAGGCGCTCCTCGCGGCTGGCCTGGGCCTGGAGAATCGCCTGGACCTGCTGTTCGCTGACCCGGTCGCGCAACAGGGTGCGTTCGATCTGCAACGGTTGGGGCGCATCGATCACCAGGATGCGCTGGGTCATCCGGGCCTGTCCCGATTCCACCAGCAACGGCGAAACCAGGATGGCATAGGGCGATTGCGCCCGGGCCAGGTGGCTGGCGATTTCCTCGGCGATCAGCGGATGCAGCAGGGCCTCCAGCCAGCGTCGCTGTTGTGGATCCTCGAAGATCAGCTTGCGCAGGGCGGCACGGTCCAGTTGGCCGTCGGCCTGCAGCACGCCCTCGCCAAAATGCCGGGCGATCTGTTCCAGGGCCGGGCGTCCGGGCTCTACCACCCAGCGGGCGGCATGATCGGCATCGATTACATGGATACCCAGGTCGATGAAGTGCTGGGCAGCGGCGCTCTTGCCGCTACCGATCCCGCCGGTGAGGCCGAGGATCCAGGGGGTGTTAACGGAGCGAGTCATTGGAAACCGACAAACTGCAAATAGAAGTCGGTTATTTGACCACCCCAGAGCAAGGCAATCCAGCCGGCAATGGCCAGAAAGGGGCCGAAGGGGATCGGTGTCGAGCCCTTGGCCTGGCGCAGGCGCAATAATAGGCTGCCAATCAGCGCACCGGCCAGGGAGGCCAGCAGCAAGGTCAGCGGCAGGACCTGCCAGCCGCCCCAGGCCCCTAGCATCGCCAGCAGCTTGAAGTCGCCATGGCCCATGCCGTCCTTGCCAGTCAGCAGCTTGAACAGCCAGAACACCGACCACAGCAATAGATAACCGGCCACCGCACCCCAGAGGGCGTCCTCCAGGTTCGCCAGCAGACCGAAGCTGTTGACGATCAAGCCCAGCCACAGTAGTGGCAACACCAGCACATCAGGCAGCAACTGGTGCTCGGCATCGATCAGGCTCATGCCCAGCAGGCCCCAGCTCAACAACAACAGCAGACCGGCCGTCCAGCCGAAGCCGAAATGCCAGGCCACGAACGCTGAAAGCACACCGCAGGCCAATTCGACCAGCGGGTAGCGCACGCTGATCCGGGCCTTGCAGTGGGCACAGCGGCCGCCCAGCCACAGGTAGCCGAGCAACGGGACGTTATGCCGGGGGCTTATGGGCTGTGCGCAATGCGGGCAGTGGGAGTGGGGGAGCAACAGGTTGTAGGGCGCGGCCACGGGCTCCGTGGGCAGCCCCAGGATTTCATGGGCCTGGGCCCGCCAATCGCGCTCGAGCATCCGCGGCAGGCGCCAGGCCAGCACGTTGAGGAAGCTGCCGACGATCAATCCCAATACCAGGGACGCCAGCACGAACGCCAGGGGGTAAAGGCTCAAGACTTCAGTCAAGGACATGTTCAGATCGCTGTACCGAGTTGAAAGATGGGCAGGTACATGGCCAGCACCAGGGCTCCGACGATACTGCCCAGCACCACCATGATCAAAGGCTCCATGAGGCTGGTCAGGCTGTCCACCAGGTTGTCCACCTCGCTCTCATAATGCATGGCGATTTTTTCCAGCAAATGATCGAGGGTCCCGGATTCTTCGCCGATGGCGGTCATCTGGATCGCCATCCCGGGGAAGACGCCGCTGGCGCGCATGGCGAAGTTCAATTGCATGCCGCTGGCGACTTGTACCCGGATCCGTTCCACCGCCCGGCGATGTACGTTGTTGCCGCTGGCCCCCGCCACCGACTCCAGCGCCTGTACCAGCGGCACGCCGGCGGCGAAGGTGGTGGCCAGGGTCCGGGCCAGGCGGGCCACGGCGGCCTTGTTCAACAAAGTGCCGGTCAAGGGGAGGCGCAGCAGGATGATATCCAGGGCATCGCGCAGGCGGGGCGAGCGGCGATAGGCCATGCGCGCGCCGAAACCCAGCCCCAGGCTGGCAGCCAGCAGGCTTGCGCCATGTTCCTGGAGAAAGTGCGAGAGGCCGATGACCCAGCGGGTCAGCAGCGGGAGTTCGGCGTTGAAACCGGCGAACAGACTCTGGAATTGCGGGACGACCTTGAGCAGCAGGATGCTGCTGACGAGGATCGCCACTCCGATCACCGCCAGGGGATAGACCATGGCCTTGTACAACCGAGCCTTGAGGCGTTCGCTCTGTTCCTGGTAGGTGGCGACCCGGTCCAGCAGGGTGTCCAGGGCCCCGGCCTGTTCACCGGCTTCCACCAGGTTGCAGTACAGCGGGTCGAAATGGCGCGGGTGCCGGCGCAATGCGCTGGCCAGGCTGGAGCCAGCCTCGATATCGCGCTTGAGGCTGGCCAGCAGTTGGCGCATAGGCGGCTGTTCGAAGCTTTCGGCGATTATGTCCAGGGATTGCAGCAGGGGTACGCCGGCCTGGCACAAGGTCGCCAGTTGCCGGGCGAACAGGGCGATGTCCCGGGGCCTGATCCGCTGTCCCAGGCGCGGCAGGCCGTGGGGCTTGCGCCGGATCCGGCTCGGGACTATGCCCTGTCGGCGCAGGCGGGCCCTGGCCAATGCCGGGCTGGTGGCAGCCAGTTCGCCTTGCAGGGTGTGGCCCTGGTTATCGGTGCCCTGCCAGACATAGGTGCGGGTGGCGGGTGGTTGTACCGTCATGGTTCGGTCCTTGAGCAGACACAGGTCGAGGCGGACGTCGCCGTGCCGCAGAACCCGCGGCAGGACGTGTCCACGCCTAGCCAAGCCTAGCTGTGGCGAACTGCCGGGTAGTGTCAGGTGCTGACCAGATTTGTCAGTTAATGCGACTGTTGATTCCCCGGGCCTGGTCTGTCTGGTCCACAGGTCGCGTATTTCATGGGTTCTGTTCCCTGGCACAGGGCGTGCTTCGAAGCTGATGGCCCTTGTGGCCTTTCTTGTAACTTTCGTTCAAGCCAGGAGGCGACCCATGAAACGACAGTCTGGTTTCACCCTGATCGAATTGCTGGTGGTGGTAGCGATCATTGGCGTGCTCGCCATGGTGGCGATGCCGCTGTATGCCCAGTATCAAGCGCGAGCCAAGGTCATTGCAGCGCTGGCGGAGGTCTCGGCGCTCAAGGCCGGTGTCGAGGATCTGCTGGGCCAGGGCACCGACCCGACCCTGGCACTGGCCGGAGGCACGGCCCAGACAGCCCATTGCCGGATGACCGCGAGTGGCACGGCCGCCACGGGGGAGGGGAGTATCGGCTGCACCATCCTCAACGCCCCGGGCCCGGTGCTGGACAAGAGCCTGACCCTGATTCGCTCGGCAACCACCGGTTGGAACTGCATCACCACGGTGGAGGCCGACTATGCTCCCAAGGGCTGCGCGACCGAGGGGGCGTGAGCCCTGGCCAGCCCCCCGGCAAAACTCGCAACTTGCATGCAGGGAGAGGGAATATCATGCATTTTGCATGGTCCTGATTTTTTCATATTTATATAACTTATTGATTTTAATAGTTATTTTTGTAGTTATGAATTTGGCACAGCCCCTGCAATATCTCTGACAACCCTGCGGCCAGGACACGGCGCAGGCTTTCCAGAAAAACAGGAGTTACTCGTATGAAGAAGTTCGCTATCGCTGCTGCAACCGCTACCGCTTTGACCCTGACCATGGCCAACGCAGCCCTTGCGCAGCCCGCCCAAGGCACTCAGTCGCCGATGGTCGTGGCCGCCGGTGAAGTGACCAAGGCCAAAGAGGCCACCTCCGACACTTGGATCACCACCAAAGTGAAAAGCGATCTGGTCACCGAGAAAGGCATTCCTGGTACCGATATCAAGGTCGAGACCAACAAGGGCGTAGTTTCGCTGTCGTCCACCGTGGCCATTACCGAGGCGCAGAAAGCCACCGCGGTGGCGATCACCAAGAAGATCAAGGGCGTGAAGGCAGTCTCCGCTGACGGCCTGAAGGCCGAGTAAGACCCAGCCTTTTGCCTGGACAGGTGGAGGATGTGGCGGGCACTTGATCTGCCGCTTCCTCCAAGGGTTCATGCGGAAGATCACAAGGACGTGATCATTACAGGCCCCGGCACTTGTGTCGGGGCCTGTTCTATTTGGGCGGGATTCAATGTCGCTGTGGTTTAAGCGAAGGGCGCCGGGCGTGGGCCCGGCGCAAACCTGATTATTCGCTGTCCAGGTGCATCGGGGTGATGACGTTGCCGTTGCTTTCGGCTTCGCCCAGGTTGGCATCGATGAAGTAGACCCGGTCATCGGCCAGCTGGGCCTTGTCCACCAGGAAGTCCTTGATGCTGCTGGCCCGCTCCTGGCCCAGCTGGCGCAGCAATACTTCGCTGCCGCTCCAGAACTGGATCAGGCCCTCGCGCAGCTTGGCGCTGCGTTCGTCACGGCTGAGCTGGCTCCATTCTGCTGGCGGCTGCTGCTTCAGGCGGGTGCGGTAGATACCCTCCAGCAGTGGCGCCTTCTCATCTTCTGGGACCTTCAACAAGGATGCCTGTGCCGGGACCTTGTCGCCGCGACGCTGGAGGATCTTGTAGTAGTTGTATTGGTATTCGCGTTCCAGGCGCTGTTCGGCGATCAGTGGTCCATCGCTGCTCTTGGCACTGGTGCCCTCGATCTCCAGGCGCAGGGTCGGGCGCTCCTGGAGGGCCTTGGCCAGGGTGGTAAGGGCCGATTCGGATTCCTTGCTCAATTCGCTGGAGCCGGGGGCGAAACTGACGCTGCCCAGGTCCTCCGAGCCACCGCCGGTGATCAGGCCGCCGATGAACTTGAACGGCGCCTGGGCGGCACGCAGCACCAGGTTGCGCAGGGTCTGCCAGACGATCGGCATGACGCTGAACTGCGGGTTGTTCAGGTCGCCGGAGATGGGCAACTCGATGGAGATCTTGCCGTCGGTGTCCTTGAGCAGGGCCACCGCGAGGCGGATCGGCAGATCCACGGCGTCCGGGCTGTCGACCTTTTCCCCCAGTTGCAACTGCTCGACCACCAACTTGTTCTCGGCCTTGAGTTGGCCCTTGGTGATCATGTAGTGCAGGTCGAGGTTGAGCCGGCCCTTGCGAATGCGGAAGCCCGCGAACTTGCCGGAGTAGGGGGTGAGGGTGGTCAGTTCGACTCGTTTGAAGCTGGTGGCGATGTCCAGGGCCGCCATCGGGTCGAAAGGATTGACGCTGCCCTTGATGGTCACCGGCGCATAGCGGTCGACCTTGCCCTTGACGTCGACGTCCGCCGGCTTGGCCTGGCGGCTGTCGATGGTGCCGATCCTGCCGTTGAGCTGCTGGACGGCGGTGGCGAAGTTGGGGGTCAGGGTCAGGTCGGCGAAATTGGCCGAACCGTCGTTGATGGCGATTTCGCCGATGCGGATGCCCAGTGGCTTGCTCGAACCGGCGGCCGGCTTGGCCGCGGGCTTGCCAGAGCTGCTCGGCGGTTGCGGGATCAGCAGGTCGTCGACGTTGGTGGTGCGGTCATCGTTGATGATGAAGCGGGCATAGGGCTGCATCAGGTTGATGCGGCTGATGCTCAGGCTGTCGCCATGCTGGTAGTTCAGGCCCTCGACCACCACTTGCTGCCACTTCACGAAATCGCGGCTCTTGAGGGTGTCGAGGGTGTGCAGTTGATCCACGTTGGCCCGCCCGGTGATGCTGAAGGCCAGCGGCTCGACTTTGCTCAGGTCCACCGCCAGGTCGCTGCCGAGCATGCCGCTACGCAATTCCAGGCGGATGAAGGGGCTGATGTAGGACTGGGCGACGCGCAGATCGATGTCCTTGGTCTGGACCTTGAGCTTGGCGGTGATGGGGTTGAGGTTGACCTCGCCGCTGGCATTGATCCGGCCTTGCTTGCCCAGCCCGGTGTCGAGCTTGAGGGTGAAGGGCGACTGGTTGAGGCTGTCGAAATTCTTCAGGTCCAGGTTCAGCGGCCCGACTTCCAGGGCCACTGCCGGCTTGACCTGGCGGTCTGCCAGGTGCACCTGGTAGTTGCGCAGCTCGACGTCCTTGAGCAGTACCTGCCAGGGCTTGCTCGGTGCCGCCGGCTCCTTGGGCGCTTCGGCGGTGGCCGGTTCATGCTTGGGGGCCGGCTTGGGCGGTTGGCTGGCGAACAGCTTCTGCCAGTCCAGCTGGCCATCGGCCTCGCGGGCGGCCCAGGTCTCGAGCTTCTGGCTGCGGATCTTGCCGACCACCACTTGCTGCTTGGCCAGGTCCACCGTGGTCTCGCTGACATCCAGGCGTTCCAGGCGCGCCAGCGGGCGGCCATCCGGGGCCTTGATGGCGAATGGCGCGACGCTGAGCGAAGCGTTGTCCAGTAGCAGTTCGGTGCCCTTGGCCAGGCTGAACTTGTAGTGGGTATCGAGGTTCAGCAGGCCATCTTCCAGTACCAGCGGCACCGCATCGCGGACGTAGGGCCACCAGGCCTTCATCTTGCCGCCGGTGACTTTCAAGGTGCCTTCGGAGGTCAGCGGGGTCATGCTGAAGTTACCGCTCCAGTCGATCTGCCCACCTTCGGGGCCGGTGGCCACCAGGGTCATGTCGGCGCTGTCGTCGGGCAGGGTGCTGAGGTTCTTCAGCTCGAACTCGAGCTTGTCGTAGAGGAACTCGATCGGTTCGCTGGGGCGCAGGTCCTGGAAATGCACGTAGCCGCCGGCCAGCTTGATGCGCTCGATGCGGACCGGAAACGGCTTGGCCTCGGGGTCGCTGGGGGTAGGTTCGCTGGCAGGCAGCTTGAACAGGCCCAGCAGGTTGAGCTGGCCGTCCTTGTCGAACAGGATCTGGGTCTTGGGCCGGTCCAGCTCGACGTCCGCCAGATGCAGTGCCCGGGTCCACAGGCTATCCAGTTGCAGGTTGGCGTAGAGGCGCTCGAAGGCGATCTGTTCCTTGCCCGGCTCGCCGATGTTCAGGCCCCAGACGGTCAGCTCCAGGCTGAAGGGGTTGAGTTCGATGCGCTGGATATGGGCCGGCGTGGTGGCGTAGTTGGCCAGCTGTTGGTTGGCCACGCGCAGGGCGACGCCTGGCAGGATCAGGAAACCCAGCAGACTATAAAGGGCCAGAGCGGTCAACAAGGCGCCGATAGCGCGAATCAATCCTTTGGTCATGCGAGGCTTCATCTTTTGAATCAAATGTGCCTTGGAGTATGGCACGCGTTTACGGTTCCGAAACCAGCCCTGTTTTCAGGATTGTTCAGATTTTGTAGCTGTCCTTAGAGTTGCAGGATCAGGGTTTTCAGTGGTGGCTGGCCATCCAGGGAGGGAAAATCCGCAGCCGGTTTCAGCACCTGGCAGTCGCGTACCGGGCGCCCGGCTTTCTCGGCGCAACGCAGCACCTGCTCGCGCCAGTCCTGCAGCGAGACCTTGGCCAGGTTGTTACAGCAGATCAGCACCCCATCCTCGGCGGTGGCCAGCAGGGCGGGCTTGAGCAGGCTCTGGTAGTCGCGCAGCAGGTCGACGGTGCCGAAGGCGCTCTTGGCCCAGGCGGGTGGGTCCAGCAGCACCAGGTCGTACTGGCGCTGTTCCAGGCGCGGATAGCTGGGTAGCTTCTGGCCTCGCCGCTGGCTGATCGGCAAGCCCGCCAACTGGCGGATCGCCGGGAAGTAGTCCGACTGCACGAATTGCATCGCTGGCAGTTGCGGGTTGAGCTGGCCGTTCTCCCGGCCGACCGCCAGGTTGCCTTCGGCGAAGTCCAGGTTGCAGACCTCCCGGGCACCGCCGGCCGCGGCGCAAAGGCCCACACCGCAGGTGTAGGCGAAAAGGTTGAGCACGCGCTTGCCGGCGCTGTGGCGCTTGACCCAGCCGCGGGCGTTGCGCAGGTCCAGGAACAGCAGCGGGTCTTGCCCGGCGTGGCGTCCACGGACCCGATAGTTCAGGCCCCATTCATGCCCGACCAGGTCTTGCAGGGCAGCGTCTTCGGCGCGGTATACCGAATCCTCGCGGGCAATGCGCGAGTTGCCCTGGGAGCGATCGTTGTAGACCAGCAGGGTGGGCAGTTGCAGTCGCTGGTCGACGATTTCCTGCAGTTGCAGCAAGGCATCGCGTTCCAGCGGTTGGTGAAAGCTCTGCACCAGCAACTGCGGGCCGTAGCGGTCGACGGTCAGGCCGCCGGAGCCCTCCTGGCTGCCATGGAACAGGCGATAGCAATCGGTGCCTTGCTGGTGCAGCTCGGCGAGCAGGTCCTGGCGATGATCGAGGGCGGCGCGCAGCGCCTGGTTCAAGGAAGACATGCGGGCGCCTTGCGAATGATTGGGCGGGGCAGTTTACCAGCTTCGTTTAGTGCTTGTAGGCGGGCGCGCGGTGAGGGGCTTCCGTTGTCTGTAGGAGCGAGGCTTGCCCGCGATAAATCTTCTACGAACACGCGCTGTGCCTGATGCACGGCGGTGTCATGACGTTTGTCTCGCGGGCGAGCCTCGCTCCTATGGGTGTACGGGGTTAGCGCTCGATGGCCAGGTCGTTGACGTTGCCCTTGGTCGGTCGGTTTCTACAGGCCCATGCGTCGCCTGGCGCGATGGGCCGAGCTGTCGCGTACCGCCCAGCGCAGCAGCGGCGCGCTGCGCTTGATGCTGGCGCGGATCAGTTGGCGTTGCAGCGGGCTCTGCTCGACCCCCAGCAGCTCGCCGGCCCAGTCCGGCAGCAGGTCGATCCCGGCTTGCATCATCAATGAACCCAAGGGCTTGGCCAGGCGGCTGGGGGCTGGCGCGGCCCGCAGCAGGCGCAGCACTTCGCGGCTGCGCTGGTCGCACAACAATTGCGGGCGCATGGCTTGCAGGTAATCGGCCACAGCCTGTCGTGAGCGGGGTACATCCCGGGCGCCCAGGCGCTCGGCCACCAAGGCGATTTCATCGTAGTAGCGATCCTGATCGGCACCTGGCAAGCGCGGATTGAAGTAGCGCAGGTGGGCCGCCAGGAAACTGCTGACCTCAGCTACGTGGACCCAGGTCAGCAGGTCTGGATCGCTGGCCGCGTAGGGCCGGCCATCGGGGGCGGTGCCGGTGATGTGCAGGTGGATGCCACGGACTTTCTCGATCAGCCATTGGGCGTCCTGGCGCGAGCCGAAGGTGGTCCCGGAAATGAACTGCCCGGTGCGGCGCAGGCGGCCGATCAGGTCCTGGCGAAAGTTGGAATGGTCCCACACCCCGGCCAGGGCCAGGGGATGCAGGGCTTGCAGCAACAGGGCGCTGATGCCGCCGATCAGCATGCTGCTGAAGTCGGCATGCACTTGCCAGCAAACGGCCCCTGGACCGAATAGACCGGGATCGCCCTTGGGGTTTTCCAGGTCGAGCTGGCCCAGGGACAGGCCGGTGAGGCTCATGACCTGGCTTTCGATACGGCTGCGGATGAACTCCATGACGGCTCGCTACGATAGGGAAACAATGGCGCGGCCCAGGCCGCGTCGCTTTCAGCGGTTCAAGCGTTGGTCGATCAGGCCCTGCACCACGCCAGGGTCGGCCAGGGTCGAGGTATCGCCCAGGCTGTCCAGCTCGTTGCAGGCTATCTTGCGCAGGATACGCCGCATGATCTTGCCCGAGCGAGTCTTGGGCAGGGCCGGTGCCCACTGGATTAGCTCCGGCTTGGCGAAGCTGCCGATCTCGCGGCTGACCAGGGCCAGGAGTTCCTGCTTGAGGGCAGCGTCGGGCTCTATCCCCTGCATCGGCGTGACGAAGGCATAGATGCCCTGGCCCTTGAGGTCATGGGGGTAACCCACCACGGCGGCTTCGGCGATGCTGTCGTGGAGCACCAGGGCGCTCTCCACCTCCGCGGTACCGATGCGGTGTCCGGAGACGTTGATCACGTCATCGATGCGCCCGGTGATCCAGTAGCTGCCGTCTTCATCGCGTCGGGCGCCGTCACCGGTGAAGTAGTAGCCCGGGTAAGGCGCGAAGTAGGTCTCGACCATGCGCTGCGGATCGCCATAGACGGTACGGATCTGCCCGGGCCAACTGCCCTTGAGCACCAGGATGCCGCTGCCGGCGCCCTGGATCTCCTGGCCCTGGTCATCCAGTAACACCGGTTGCACGCCGAACATCGGCGTCATGGCGCAACCGGGCTTGATCTGTCGGGTGCTGGCCAGCGGGCTGAGCATGATGCCGCCGGTCTCGGTCTGCCACCAGGTATCGATGATCGGGCAGCGCTGTTCGCCCACCTCGTTGAAATACCATTCCCAGGCCTGCGGATTGATCGGCTCACCGACGCTGCCGAGCAGGCGCAGGCTGGCGCGCGAACTGTTGCGCAACGGTCCGGCACCTTCGCGCATCAATGCACGCAACGCGGTGGGCGCGGTGTAGAAGATGTTCACCCGATGCTTGTCCACCACTTCCCAGAAGCGCGAAGTGCTGGGGTGGTTGGGGACTCCTTCGAAGATCAGCGTGGTGGCGCCGTTGGCCAGCGGGCCGTAGAGGATGTAGCTGTGGCCGGTGACCCAGCCGACATCGGCGGTGCACCAGAAAACCTCGCCGTCGCGGTAGTCCATGACGTACTTGAAGGTCATGGCCACGTGCAGCAGGTAGCCGCCGGTGGTATGCAGCACGCCCTTGGGTTTGCCGGTGCTGCCTGAGGTGTAGAGGATGAACAGCGGATCCTCGGCGTCCATCGGCTCGGGCGCGCACTGGTCGCTGCTGGCGGCCATGGCCTGTTCATAGTGAATGTCGCGGCCGTCGACCCAGTTCACCGCGGCGCCGGTGCGCTGCACCATGATCACGTTGCTGACATCCGGGCAGTTGAGCAACGCCTTGTCGACATTGTTTTTCAGTGGCACCCGCTTGCCGCCGCGCAGGCCTTCGTCGGCGGTGATCAGGGTGTGGCAATCGGCATTGAGGATCCGGTCGCGCAGCGCCTCCGGGGAGAAGCCGGCGAACACCACCGAATGCACGGCACCGATGCGCGTGCAGGCGAGCATGGCGTAGACGGCCTCGGGGATCATCGGCATGTAGATGCACACCCGGTCGCCTTTCTTCACGCCACGGCTCTTGAGCAGGTTGGCCAGGCGGCAGACTTGTTGGTGCAAGGTGCGATAGGTGATGCGCAGGGACTCGGCGGGATCGTCGCCTTCCCAGATGATCGCGGTCTGGTCACCGCGTGTTTCCAGGTGGCGGTCGATGCAGTTGTAGCTGACATTGAGCTGGCCGCCGCCAAACCAGCTGGCCTGGCCGGTGCGGCTGTCATGGCGACGCACCTCGGCCCAGGGGTGGCTCCAGTGCAAAAAACGCTTGGCTTGCCCGGCCCAGAACAGTTCTGGCTGCTCGATTGACTGGCGATAGAGATGGAGGTAGTCGTCCTGGCTCAGTTGGGCTGCCTGGCGGACGGCATCGGCTTTCGGAAAAATGCTGATATCGAACATGACGGCTCCTTGTGCTTGTTTGGCGACAAGACTCAAGGGTGCGCGCATGTGAGGGCAAGGTTCAAGGGCCAGGGCCCGAACGGGAGCCGGCGAGCGGGAGCCGGCGAGCCGGCCCCCGCGGATGCAGGCGATCAGCCGCGATGACGACCGCGGAAGTAATTGATCAGCCCCTGGGTCGAGGCATCCTCGGCGCTGGTTTCGTCACTGCCCACCAGGCGGCCGTAGACGCCCTTGCCCAGCTCCTTGCCCAGCTCCACGCCCCATTGGTCGAAGGCGTTGATGCCCCAGATCACGCTTTGCACGAACACCTTGTGCTCGTACAGTGCCACCAGCGCGCCAAGACGCCGTGGGCTGATGCGCTCGACCACCAGGGTGTTGCTCGGCCGGTTGCCTGGGATCACCTTGTGCGGTGCGAGCCGTTGCACCTCGGCTTCGTTCAGGCCCTTGCTGCGCAGTTCGCTCTCGGCTTCGGCGCGGGTCTTGCCGAGCATCAGCGCCTGGCTCTGGGAGAGGCAGTTGGCGTACAGCCACTGGTGGTGGTCGGCCACCGGGTTGAAGCTGACGATCGGCACGATGAAGTCGGCCGGGATCAGCTGGGTGCCCTGGTGCAGCAACTGGTGGTAGGCGTGCTGGCCGTTGCAGCCCACGCCGCCCCAGATCACCGGGCCGGTATCGGTGCCCACCGGGGTGCCGTCCTGGCGCACGCTCTTGCCGTTGGACTCCATGTCCAGCTGCTGCAAGTGCTTGGTGATGTTGCGCAGGTAGTGGTCGTACGGCAGGATCGCGTGGCTCTGCGCGCCCCAGAAGTTGCCGTACCACACGCCCAGCAGCGCCAGCAGCACCGGCATGTTCTGCTCGAACGGAGCGCTCTGGAAGTGCTGGTCCATGGTGTAGGCGCCGGACAGCAGTTCCTTGAAGTTGGACATGCCGATGGCCAGGGCGATCGGCAGGCCGATGGCGGACCACAGCGAGTAGCGCCCGCCGACCCAGTCCCACATCGGGAAGATGTTCTCTTCGCGGATACCGAAGGCCACGGCGGCGGCGTTGTTGCTCGACACCGCGATGAAGTGGCGGTGCAGTTCGGCCTCGGAGCCGCCCTGGGCCAGGTACCAGGCGCGTGCGGCCTGGGCGTTCTTCAGGGTCTCGAGGGTATTGAAGGATTTCGACGAGACGATGAACAGCGTGGTTTCTGCACGGATCTTCGCCGAAAGCTCATGGAATTCGCTGCCGTCGATATTGGCCAGGTAGTGGCAGCGCACGCCTTTGTGGGTATATGACAGCAGGGCTTCGGAGACCAGTTCCGGGCCTAGGAAGGAGCCGCCGATACCGATGTTCACCACGTCGGTGATGGGCTTCTCGGTATAGCCGCGCCACAGGCCGTCGTGGATGCGGCCCACCAGTTCGGTGATCTGGTTCAGCACCTTGTGCACTTCCGGCATGACGTTCACGCCATTGACCGACAGCTTGTCGCCTACCGGGCGGCGCAGGGCGGTGTGCAGGGCCGGACGGCCTTCGGAAGCGTTGACCAGTTCGCCGGTCATCATCGACTTGATCGCGTCGGCCAGCCCGACTTCCTTGGCCAGGTTGACCAGCAGGTCGCGAGTCTGACCAGTGATCAGGTTCTTGGAATAGTCGAGAAACAGCCCGCAGCTGCTCAGGGTGAACTGGCTGAAGCGCTGAGGGTCGGCATTGAACGCCTCGCGCATGCTGAAATCCTGCATGGCTTGGCGGTGTTCTTTCAACGCTTGCCAGGCGGGCAGAGCGGTAACGTCGTGAGGAGTGCGGTAGTACGCCATCGCTGCGGTTTTCCTTTTGCTTGAACTGCCTTTTGGACACTGAAAAGCCCGGAACGTCCATTCTGGATTCACGGACTTGGTGCGTTCGGCCCTGTGCTGATTCGATTAATCACCCGGGGCGACAACAGTAACTCCAGCCTGGGCTTCTGTCTCGGCCTTCTGCGACTTGCGGTCGGTACTATTTTGCACCGACCGCGCGGCATGGGCTTGCGGTGTGAAGAAACTAAGGGGTCAGGCGACCTGAACCGGAATCGCGTGGCTGGTGTGGCTCAGCTCGTTGCCGGGAGCCATGTACAGCATGCGGGGCTTGAAGTTGAGCAATTCGGCTTCGCTGTAGTGGGCGTAGGCGCAGATGATCACCCGATCGCCGACCTTGGCCTTGTGTGCGGCCGCGCCGTTCACCGAGATCATGCGCGAACCGGATTCGCCGCGGATGGCGTAGGTGGTGAAGCGCTCGCCATTGTCGACGTTGTAGATCTGGATCTGCTCGTACTCGCGAATGCCGGAGAGGTCCAGCCAGTCGCCGTCGATGGCGCAAGAGCCTTCGTAATCAAGCACGGCGTGGGTGACTTCTGCGCGATGCAGCTTGGCCTTGAGCATGATGGCGTGCATGGGGGTTTTCCCTTGGTCGGATCCTCGAAAAGGGGCCTGCAGTTCTGGCTGCAGGCCCCGGCGGGCGGCAGTTTGCCCGAAGGTTGGGGTTCGGGCAATCGGCTGATCAGGCCGGCGCGTCGAGGTCCAGGTGCAGGTTGTCGATCAGGCGGGTAGTACCCAGGTAGGCCGCCACCAGGATCACCAGGTCTCGGTCCTCGGCGGTGGCCGGGCGCAGGTTCCGGGCGTGGCGGATTTCCAGGTAATCCTGGCGCAGGCCGGCGGCCTCCAGCAGGCGCTGCTGTTCGGCCAGCAACTGCGGATAGTCGCGCGCGCCACTGCGAATGGACGCGGCGATCTGGCTCAGGCTGCGATACAGCACCGGCGCAATGGCCCGCTGTTCTGCGCTCAGGTAGCCGTTGCGCGAGGACAACGCCAGGCCATCCTCGGCCCGCACCGTGGGTTCGCCGATGATCTGGATCGGCATGTTCAGGTCATGCACCAGGGCGCGGATGACGGCCAGCTGCTGGTAGTCCTTCTGGCCGAACACCGCGAGGTCGGGTTGCACCATGTTGAACAGCTTGCTGACCACCGTGGCTACCCCTTCGAAGTGCCCGGGGCGGCTGCCGCCGCACAGGCCTTCGGACAACTGCGGGACGCTGACCCGGGTCTGTCCGGCCATGCCGTCGGGGTACATTTCCTCGACACTGGGCGCGAACAGCAGGTGGCAGCCGGCCTGGAGCAGTTTTTCCTGGTCGGCGGCGAGGGTGCGGGGATATTTGTCCAGGTCTTCGCCGGCGCCGAACTGCAGCGGGTTGACGAAGATGCTCGCGACCACGAAGTCCACTCGCTGGGCGGCCTTGGCTACCAGTGCAGCGTGCCCGCTGTGCAGGTTACCCATGGTCGGCACGAAGCCGATACGCTTGCCTTCGCTGCGAGCGCGAGCAACCGCGGCGCGCAATTCACGCACGGTCTTGACAGTATTCATGCGCAGAACCCGTGTTCGACGCCAGGAAAGGTGACGGCCTTGACTTCCTGCACGTAGGCGCTCAGCGCCGCCTGGATGCTGTCCTTGCCGGCCATGAAGTTCTTCACGAACTTGGGGGAGCGTCCGGTGAGGGACAGGCCCAGCATGTCGTGGAGCACCAGCACCTGGCCATCGGTGGCGCTGCCGGCGCCGATGCCGATCACCGGGATCTTCACCGCCTGGGTGATTTCCGCCGCCAGCTCGCTGGGCACGCATTCGAGCAGCAGCATGGCCGCACCGGCCTGCTCCAGGGCGATGGCATCGGCACGCATCTGCCGGGCCTGGCTCTCGTTGCGTCCCTGGACCTTGTAGCCGCCCAGGACGTTCACGGTCTGTGGGGTCAGCCCCATGTGCACGCAGACCGGCACGCCGCGCTCGTTCAGCAGGCGTACCGGCTCGGCCAGCCAGGCCGCGCCTTCGATCTTGACCATATGCGCACCGGCCTGCATCAGTTGCGCCGAACTGCTCAGGGCCTGTTCAGTGGTGGCGTAGGACATGAAAGGCAGGTCGGCGAGGATCAGGGCCCCGCTGTTGCCGCGTTTCACCGCTGCGACATGGTAGGCCATGTCGTCGATGGTGACTGGCAATGTGCTGTCGTGCCCTTGCAAGACCATGCCCAGGGAATCGCCGACCAACAGGACTTCGATGCCGGCTTCGTTGCAGGTGTGGGCGAAGGTGGCGTCATAGCAGGTCAGCATGGTGATTTTCTCACCTTTCTGCTTGAGGCTTTGCAGGGTGGTCAGGGTGATGTCTGGCATGAAAGGGGTCCTCATTCAGGCGCTTTGGAAACTACTGCGAGTAACGCGCGTGATTCTTCGTTGTTCAGGCGCACGGTCTTTTGTCGTGCTTATACAGCCTGCTTCCAAGCGATTTGAACGATCCCGGAGACGCCCCCTCGGGCGTCTTGTACAGCTTGCCATGGTTGAAAGAACTCGCGTGCCGGCGGGTATTCCGCCCTTGCATCACTGCCTCTGCCTGGCGTTTCCCGGGTTCGCCGCGAACAAGCTTCACTTGAATTGCGCCCTTTAACGCCGTGATGGCGGCAACGGGACGCCTATAGTCGTGAGGAGAACTCTGGAAGTCAATTAGATGTGTTACCGCATTGTTACGGCGGTAGGGTTACCGCCGTTTCTGATGCGTTTCAGCTGTCAGGCCTGGCGTTCCAGGCCGACAAATGGGCAGGCGGCGAGCAGTTCCCGCAGGCTGCGGCCATCGGCCAACTGCAGGTCGGCCGGAGCCAGCTCCGCCAGGGGATAGAGGACGAAGGGGCGGGCCTGCATATGATAGTGCGGGACTTTGAGGCGGGGTTCGTCGATCAGTCGCTCGCCAAACAGCAGGATGTCCAGGTCCAGGGTCCTTGGTCCCCAGCGTTCGTGGCGCTCCCGGCCTTGCTGTTGCTCGATGGCTTGCAGCGCATCGAGCAATTGCAGCGGCTCGAGGGTGCTGTCCAGCGCCGCCACGGCGTTGGTGAAGCGCGGTTGGCCGGGCAGCAGCGAATCGCTCTGGTAGAACGCCGAGACACCATGCAGAAGGCTTTCGGGGATTTTCCCCAGGGCCTCGATGGCGCTGCGCAGTTGCTCCTCGGGATCGGCCAGGTTGCTGCCCAGGCCGATATAGATGCGCTCCATCGGTTATTCGCCCGACGCGCCGGCACCGCCGGCCCGCTTGCGCTTGGCACCACCGCTGCGCCGGCGTTTGCGTGGCGCGCCACTGGCATCGTCCTTGCCGCTGAGGTCACGGATCATGTCGCGACGTTCGGCATCATTGGCGTCCTGGTAGTCGGTCCACCATTCACCGAGGCCGTCGGTTTGTTCGCCGGCGCTTTCGCGTAGCAGCAGGAAGTCGTAGCCGGCGCGAAAGCGTGGGTTGTCCAGCAACTGGTCGGCCCGCTTGCCACTGCGGCGCGGCAGGCGCTCCTGCATGTCCCAGATCTCGCGGATCGGCATGGTGAAACGCTTGGGGATGGCGATGCGCTGGCACTGTTCGGCGATCAGTTCGTGGGCGGCCTCCTGCATGGCCGGGATCGGCGGCATGCCGCGCTCCTGCAGGTGCAGGACCCGGGCCGGCAGGGCTGGCCAGAGCAGGGCCGCGAACAGGAAGGCCGGGGTCACCGGTTTGTTCTGCTTGATCCGCAGATCGGTATTGGCCAGTGCCTCGCTGATCAACGTATGGGTGTAGGTCGGGTTGTACTCCAGGGCTTCGGCGCTGGCCGGGAACAGCGGATCGAACAGTTGCAGGTCCACCAGCATCTCGAAGGTGTCGGCGGCATGGCCGGAGAGGAACAGCTTGAGCACTTCCTCGAACAGGCGTGCCGAGGGGATTTCCCGCAGCATCGGCGCCAGTTCGCGGATCGGCGCAGCGGTGTGCTTCTCGATCCCGAAGTTCAGCTTGGCGGCGAAACGCACCGCTCGCAGCATGCGCACCGGATCTTCCTGGTAGCGCTTGCGTGGATCGCCGATCAGGCGCACCAGGTTGTTGCGAATGTCGTGGACGCCATTGGCATAGTCGAGGATGCGTTCGCTGACCGGGTCGTAGTACAGGGCATTGATGGTGAAGTCGCGGCGTTGCGCGTCATCCTCCAGGGTGCCGTAGACGTTGTCCCGCAGGATTCGCCCGCTTTCGTTGCGCGAGGATTGGTTGCTGTCCTCTTCGTCTTCGTTCTGCGGGTGATTGGCGCGGAAGGTCGCCACCTCGATGATTTCGCGGCCGAAGTGGATGTGCACCAGCTTGAACCGCCGGCCAATGATCCGCGCATTGCGGAACTCGGCCCGGACCTGTTCCGGCGTGGCGCTGGTGGCGACGTCGAAATCCTTGGGAGAGATGTTGAGCAGCATGTCGCGCACGCAGCCACCCACCAGATAGGCCTGGTAGCCGGCGTTCTGCAGGCGTTCGACGATATTGACCGCATACCGGCTGAACTGGGCGCGCTGCAGCGAATGCTGGCTGCTGTTGAGCACTTCAGGGGTGCTGCGTTTATGTTGCGTACGACGCAAGGGAGAACGGAATGACTGGAACAGCTTCTTCAGCATGGGATGCACTGTTTGAAGGAATGTTCGGCCAAAACGAAGAATGACCGCATGATGGGCGGGGATTCTAGCATTTAGTCGAAGGATGGTGTAGGAAGCTGCCGCGACTTATGCACAGGACATCCCATCAGGATGAATAGTAGGGATGGAAGTGAAGCGATGGCTGAACGCCAGGAACCACAAGGGGAGCCGAAGCTCCCCCAGAATAGTTGCGTGCTCTATTTTTATTATTGGTTTCGGGCTTCTTGTTTTTGTTTAACGCCCTTGTCACCTGGTTTGCCCAGCGTGACCCTCCCAATCGGGAGCCAAGAGCAAACGGATTGCTTTGATCGCTGAGTTGCAATGATCTTTCGATCCAACCAGTTCAGGCTCTGCTTTAGGGCAGTTTTTGTTGTTCTCAGTCTGGTTGTGGGGCAAGCCCCCAATACAACGCCTCTTCAAAAGAATCAGTTAGCTGCGCCTCCGCCGTGTTGTTTTTGTTATGCGTGAGTCGATTCGTCTTATTTTTATTGTCTTGTGCATTGCTTGTTATTGTTCTTGTACCAAACATATAGCAGGTGCCGTGCCAACTTTTGCAAAGCCCAGTAAAACAAGGAGTTAGGCGGGATATGCGGCTTTTCTCAAGGCAAAAAAAACCGGGGCTTCGTTACCTTTAGCCCCGGCTTCTGTTACGTCCACTTACAGGGGTAACAGTTTTTTTCACAAACCCGGTGTTACCCCACCAGGCCGCCACACGTATCAGTTTTCGCTGGTCACCCCGCTCTTGCGCCGGGGGATGCCCAGGCGCTGGCGGCGTTCCCACAGGCATTTGCGGCTGACGCCCAGCTTGCGCGCCAGCTCGGTCTCGGTCATGTGGTCCTGGTGCTCGAGGACGAAGTGCTGGAAGTAGTCTTCCAGGGAGAGGTCTTCGGTGGGCTCATGGCTGGTTGGCGCCGATTGCGGTGCCAGGCTGTCGAAGTCCTCGTCTTCCAGGTCGCTCAGCTCGATGTCGATGCCCAGCAGGTCCGCGGAGATTTCCGGGCTTTCGCACAGGATCACCGCGCGCTCGACGGCGTTCTCCAGCTCACGCACGTTACCGGGCCAGGAATAATGGCGGATCGCTTGTTCGGCATCGGCGGCGAACTTCAGGTCCGTGCGGCCGATACGCGCACTCTGGCGGGCGAGGAAGGCGTTGGCGATCTCGTTGACGTCGGCGCCGCGCTCACGCAAGGCCGGCAGCTTCAATGCGATCACATGCAGGCGGTAATACAAGTCTTCACGGAACTGGCCGATCTTCGACAGGCTCTTGAGGTCGCGGTGGGTCGCGGCGATCAGGCGGACGTCGACTTTCTGCGACTGTACCGAACCCACGCGGCGGATCTCGCCTTCCTGCAAGACCCGCAGCAAGCGCGCCTGGGCTTCCAGCGGCAGCTCGCCAATTTCGTCGAGGAACAGCGTGCCGCCGTCGGCCGCTTCAACCAGGCCGGCACGTCCGGCACTGGCGCCGGTGAATGCGCCTTTTTCATGGCCGAACAGTTCGGATTCGATCAGGGTTTCCGGAATGGCCGCACAGTTCACCGAAATCATCGGTGCCTTGGCCCGCTTGGACAGGTTGTGCAGCGCCCGCGCCACCAGTTCCTTGCCGGTTCCGGACTCGCCCTGGATCAAGACATTGGAATCGGTGGGCGCGACCTTGCGGATCTTGCCGTACAGGTCCTGCATGGGCGCGCAGGAGCCGATGATGCCGATCTCGCCGTTGCCGGCCGCGCTCTTGTCGGGACTGGCGGCCTTGCCGGCTGGTCGCTCGGCCGGCGCCTGGTCGGCGCTCTGCCGATCACGCAGGATACGCGCTACGGCCTGGAGCATCTCGTCGTGGTCGAATGGCTTGGCGATGTAGTCCACCGCGCCCATTTTCATCGAGTCCACGGCCGAGCGCAGGCTGGCGTAGCTGGTCATGATCAGCACCGGCTTGCCCTGGCCAAGCTTGATCAGCTCGGTGCCCGGGGCGCCTGGCAGGCGCAGGTCGCTGACGATCAGGTCGAACGTGGGAATACTGAAGCGTTCCTGTGCTTCCTGCACCGAACCGGCTTCGCTGACCTGATACTGGTTGCGTTCCAGCAGGCGTCGCAAGGCGGAGCGGATGATGGTTTCGTCTTCGACGATCAGAATATGCGGCATTGATTCAATTCTCTCGACGGTCTCAGTTCACAGCGGACGTCGCTTCGACATGGCGCGGTAAGGTCACTCGAATACGGGTGCCGCGCTGGCTCTGTGGATCGGCCGGGCTGTCGATGGTGATTTGTCCATAATGCTCTTCAACGATGGAATAGACCAGTGCAAGGCCCAGACCGGTGCCTTCCCCTGGGTCCTTGGTGGTGAAAAACGGTTCGAACAATCGGTCCATGATGTTCTTGGGAATGCCGCTGCCTTCGTCTTCCACGATCAGGTCGACCGTATGCTCGAAAGCCTCGCTCTTGACGCGTACCGCGCTCCCGGCAGGGGAGGCGTCGCGAGCGTTGGACAGCAGGTTGATCAGTACCTGGGCCAGGCGTTGGGGATCGCCATCCACCCAGTGGTCGGGATCGCATAAATTGAAGAACTGCACCTCGAAATTTCGCCGGTTCAGTGCCAGCAGGCCGATGGCGTCCTGGGCCACTTCGGCCAGGCATACGGCTTCGTCGTTGTGCTGGTGGCTGCCGGCATGGGCGAAACTCATCAGCGACTGGACAATGCGCGAGATGCGCTTGGTCTGCTCCAGAATCTGCTCGCTGATCTCGGTCAGTTCGCCATCTTCCTCGCGTTCCTCGCGCAGGTTCTGCGCCAGGCAGGCGATACCGGTGACCGGGTTGCCGATTTCATGGGCGACCCCGGCGGCCAGGCGGCCGATACTGGCCAGGCGCTCGGAGTGCACCAACTTGTCTTCCAGGGTCTGGGTCTCGGTCAGGTCCTCCACCAGCAGCACCAGGCCGCTGTTGCCCGGCGCCAAGGGCTCGTCGATGGCCGCCTTGTGCAGGTTCAGCCAGCGAGTCTGGCCGTCCAGGGCCAGATGCTGCTTGTGCAAGTGCTCGTCGGGCAGGTCGATGAAGCCCTGGAGCAGGTCCCTCCACGGGTTGGCGATGGTACCCAGGCGCGACCCCACTACGTGCTGGGCGGGAATCCCGGTGAGTTCCTCCATGGCCTTGTTCCACATCAGGATCTCCTGGTCCTTGGCCAGGGAGCAGACGCCCATCGGCAGCTCTTGCAGGGTCTGCCGGTGGTAGCGACGCAGGGCGTCGAGCTCGGCGGCCAGGCCGGTGAGGCGCGAGTGGTAGTCCTCGAGCCGGCTTTCGATGAAGTGGATGTCCTCGGTCACGTAGTTCTCGCCGCCGGCCTTGTAGGGCAGGAAGGTCTCCACCATATCCTGGGCCACGCTAGGGCCCATCAGCCCGGACAGGTTGGCCTCGATGCGGTCCCGCAGGCGTCGCAGCGCATAGGGGCGGCGTTCGTCGAAGGGCAGGTAGAGGTCGCGCAGGGCCTGTTCCACTTCCTTCTGCGCGGCCTTGGCCCCCAGTGGCTTGGCCAGCTGGGTGGCGAATTCCTGGGGCGAGGCCGCATGCAGCTCCCGGCGCTGCGGCCGGCGTACGTTGTCCACCGCGCAAGCTTCGGCGGCACTGGCCTCCTCTGAGCTGGCGTTGGTGAATAGCGAGATCAAGGTGAACATCAGGACGTTGGCTGCCAGCGAAGCGATGGCCGCCATGTGCCAACTGGTGTCGTCGAGGACGTAGATCATGTTCAGCAGGGGAATGTAGAAGCCCTGCAGGTTGCCCACCAGCGGCAGCAGCATGGTCACCATCCAGACCAGGATGCCCGCCAGCAGGCCGGCAATGAAGCCACGGCGGTTGGCGGTCGGCCAGTACAGGACCGAGAGCACCCCGGGGAGGAACTGCAAGGTGGCGACGAAGGCCACGATCCCCAGGTTGGCCAGGTCTTGCTCGGCCCCCAGCAGCAGGTAGAAGGCGTAGCCGGCCATGATGATGGCGACGATCAGGGCCCGTCGGGTCCACTTCAGCCAGCGATAGATGTTGCCTTCCGCTGGCGGTTGGTAAAGCGGCAGTACCAAGTGGTTCAGGGCCATCCCCGACAGCGCCAGCGTAGTGACGATGATCAGGCCGCTGGCGGCCGATAGCCCGCCGACATAGGCCATCAGCGCCAGAGCGGGATTGTCGGCGGCGATACCGATGCCCAGGGTGAAGTACTCGGGGTTGGTAGTGGCGCCGAGCTTGAGGCCGGCCCAGAGGATCAATGGCACCGCCAGGCTCATCAACAGCAGGAACAGCGGCAATCCCCAGCTGGCGCTGACCAGCGCCCGGGGGTTGAGGTTCTCGGTGAAGGTCATGTGGTACATGTGCGGCATGACGATCGCCGAGGCGAAGAACACCAGCAGCAACGTGCGCCACGGACCTTCCTGCAATGGCGTGTGCAGGGCGGCGAGGGCCGTCTGGTTCTGCAACAGCCAGAGCTCCAGCTGCTGCGGTCCGTCGAACACCCCATACAGCGCATACAGGCCGACGCCACCGATGGCGATCAGCTTGATCACCGACTCGAAGGCGATGGCGAACACCAGGCCCTCGTGTTTTTCCCGGGTGGCGATGTGCCGCGAGCCGAAGAAGATAGTGAACAGGGTGATCAGCGCACAGAAGCTCAGGGCCACCCGATGCTGTACCGGTTCGTGGGTCAGGATGCCGATGGAGTCGGCCACCGCCTGGATCTGCAGGGCCAGCAGCGGCAGGACCCCGAGCAGCATGAAGATGGTGGTCAGGGCTCCGGCCCAGGTGCTGCGGAAGCGGAAGGCGAACAGGTCGGCCAGTGACGACAGTTGGTAGGTGCGGGTGATCTTCAGGATCGGGTAGAGCAGCACCGGCGCCAACAGGAAGGCCCCGGACACTCCCAGGTAGCTGGAGAGGAAGCCGTATCCGTACTGGTAGGCCAGGCCCACGGTGCCGTAGAACGCCCAGGCACTGGCATAGACCCCCAGCGACAGGGTGTAGGTCAGCGGGTGGCGGATGATCGAGCGCGGGATCATGCCACGCTCGCTGATCCAGGCCACCCCGAACAGCACCAGCAGGTAGGCGGCGCTGATCAGGATCATCTGGGTCAGGCTAAAGCTCATCGGCATCTTTTTGACTCTGCAGGATGAAGGTCACGACGATCAGAATCAGCCAGAGCAGGTACGGGCGATACCAGGCGCCAGTAGCATCGATCCACCAATCCATGATGGCGGGGGAAAACAGATAGATCCCCACTACCAGGAGCAGGACCAAGCGATAGATGTACATCCCGGCCTCTCTTTATTGTGCGTGCCCGAAAACGTGCGGCGATGGTAACGGATGGGTGCCAGGCTGCAAGTGGCGTCAGGTCAATTGCGCTTCCGGCACGTTCAGTGTGCGCGGAATCAGCGTTGCGTCCCAGTGGTGGGTTCCCCACCGCATGATCTCGGCCACGCTGGCGCCGTCCAGTTCGGCTGGCGGATTCTGCCCCAGGGCCCGCAGGGCGCGCAGGAGCAGTGGTGGCGCCCGGTCCTCGGCCAATGGCGGCGAACGATAGGATTTACCGAGCTTGTGGCCGTCGGGCTGGGTGATCAGCGGTACGTGCAGGTAGCGCGGCTGGGGCAGGCCCAGGAGTTCCTGTAGATAGAGTTGGCGCGGGGTGGAGTCCAGCAGGTCGGCGCCGCGCACGATATCGGTGATCCCCTGCCAGGCATCGTCGAGCACCACGGCCAGCTGGTAGGCATAGAGCCCGTCGCGACGGCGAATCACGAAGTCTCCCACCTCCCGGCCCAGGTGCTGGCGGAACTGGCCCTGGACCCGGTCGATGAAGTGGTATTCGAGTTCCGGGACCCGCAGGCGGATCGCCGCGTCATCCCGGGCGTGCCCAAGGTTGCGGCACAGCCCCGGGTAGATGCCCTGGTAGGGCTCCAGTTGCTTGCGCGAACAGGTGCAGGCGTAGGCCAGCCCCTGGTTGAACAGGCGATCCAGGACCTGGGCGTAGGCGTCGTGGCGTTCGCTCTGGCGGATCATTTCGCCGTCCCATTCGAAGCCGTAGCTTTCCAGGGCCTTGAGGATCGCCGCCTGGGCGCCCGGCTCTTCGCGGGGTGGGTCCAGGTCTTCCATGCGCAGCAGCCAGCGACCGCCGACGGCGCGGGCATCCAGGTAGGAGGCGAGGGCAGCGACCAGCGAGCCGAAGTGCAGGTAGCCGCTGGGCGTGGGGGCGAAGCGCCCGATGTAGGGAAAGGCAGTCATGGTGCGGATGTTACTTGGTCTGGCCCCACGATGGCGATGGAGCCGGTGGGGAGCACCATCGCGAGCGGGATCGCTCGTGCGGGGGGAGGCGAAAGGAGAGTGCAGAAACGAAAACGGAGCGTATGTACGCTCCGTTTCTGGGCCAGGTTGGCGCTTACTTGCCGACCTGTTTTTCCTTGATTTCCGCCAGGGTCTTGCAGTCTACGCACATGTCGGCGGTAGGGCGGGCTTCCAGGCGCCGGATACCGATCTCGACGCCGCAGGATTCGCACCAGCCGTATTCTTCGTCTTCGATCAGTTGCAGGGTCTTGTCGATCTTCTTGATCAGCTTGCGCTCACGGTCGCGGGCGCGCAGTTCGAGGCTGAATTCTTCTTCCTGGCTGGCACGGTCGGCCGGGTCGGGGAAGTTGGCTGCCTCGTCCTTCATGTGATCAACAGTGCGGTCGACTTCCTGCATCAAGTCCTGCTTCCACTTGTTCAGGATCTTGGTGAAGTGCTCGCGCATGGGCTTGCCCATGTACTCTTCGCCCGCAGTCTAAACATAAGGTTCAAAACCGCTGATCGATTGAATCTGTGGCTTTGCTGGGGTGGGAATGAATGGACCGCCTCTACTCTTGTAATCCATTGCGCAGGATTGCTCCATCTCCGACAGTTGCCGGCCCTGCGACTGCAAGCCGGCGAACTTACCAGATCAAATCAGAGCGCGCTACTCCCGGTTGTCGAACCCCTGTCCTGCCTGGTCTACAGGGGTAGGAAAAGTCCTACAGGGCTCTCTGGCTGCCGCGTTCAATCATTGATTTTAGCCAATGCTGCGGGTTCCGTTGATTACGTGCTAAGCCAGGAACAAGGCGCTTGGGCAAGCCCGGGTTCTCCCTATCTTGAGAGCATGGGTAGAATCGGGTTTTTGCTCCCCTTGGATGAAGGAAGGCCAATGGCTCTGCCCTACAGTGCGCGCAGTCGCGCTATCGAACCTTTCCATGTCATGGCCTTGCTGGCCCGGGCCAACGAACTGCAAGCCGCCGGACACGATGTGATCCACCTGGAGATCGGCGAACCGGACTTCACCACCGCAGCACCGATCGTCCAGGCCGGCCAGGCGGCCCTGGGTGCCGGCAAGACCCGCTACACCGCGGCTCGTGGCATTCCCGAGCTGCGCATGGCGATCTCCGGTTTCTACCGGCAGCGTTATGGCCTGGACATCGATCCCGAGCGGATCATGATCACTCCCGGTGGTTCCGGTGCCCTGCTGCTGGCCAGCAGCCTGCTGGTGGACCCCAGCAAGCACTGGTTGCTGGCGGACCCCGGCTATCCTTGCAACCGGCATTTCCTGCGCCTGGTGGAAGGCGCCGCGCAACTGGTCCCGGTCGGCCCCGATGTGCGTTACCAGCTGACTCCGGACCTGGTGGAGCGCTACTGGGACCAGGACAGCGTCGGCGCCCTGGTGGCGTCCCCGGCGAACCCCACCGGTACCGTGCTCAGCCGCGACGAATTGGCGGGCCTGTCCGCCGCGGTCAAGGCGCGCAACGGGCATCTGGTGGTGGATGAGATCTACCACGGCCTGACCTATGGCACCGATGCGGCCAGCGTCCTGGAGGTGGATGACAGCGCTTTCGTCCTGAATAGTTTTTCCAAGTATTTCGGCATGACCGGCTGGCGCCTGGGCTGGCTGGTAGCGCCAGAGGCTGCCATCGGTGAGCTGGAGAAGCTGGCGCAGAACCTCTACATCAGCGCCCCCAGCGTGGCCCAGCATGCCGCCCTGGCCTGTTTCGAGCCCGCGACCATCGACATCCTGGAACAACGGCGCGCCGAGTTCGGGCGGCGTCGCGACTTCCTGCTACCGGCGCTGCGTGAGCTGGGCTTCGGCATCGCCGTGGAGCCAGAAGGCGCGTTCTACCTGTATGCCGATATCAGTGCCTTTGGTGGCGATGCCTTCGCCTTTTGCCGGCACTTCCTGGAGACCGAACACCTGGCCTTCACCCCAGGCCTGGACTTCGGGCGTTACCAGGCCGGGCACCATGTGCGTTTCGCCTACACCCAGAGCCTGGAGCGCCTGCAGGAAGCGGTGGAGCGAATCGCCCGTGGCCTGCAGAGCTGGCAAGGCTGATGCGTTTCGATCCTCCGCTGGAAGAGGGGCGCCTGCTGCGCCGCTACAAGCGCTTCCTGGCCGATATCGAGACGCTCGACGGCGAGCAGATGACCATCCATTGTCCCAATACCGGCTCGATGCTCAACTGCATGGTCGAAGGCGGACAGGTATGGTTCAGCCGCTCCAACGACCCCAAGCGCAAGCTTGCGGGGACCTGGGAAATCAGTGAAACCCCGCAGGGGCGGTTGGCCTGCGTGAATACCGGGCGGGCCAACCGCCTGGTGGAGCAAGCGTTGCAGGCCGGGGTGATCGAGGAGTTGCGCGGTTTCACCGGGCTCAAGCGCGAGGTGGCCTATGGGCAGGAAAACAGCCGTGTCGATTTTCGCCTCGACTACCTCCATGGCTCGGCCTTCGTCGAGGTCAAGAGCGTCACCCTGGGCTTCGATGGTTCGTCGGTCGCGGCCTTTCCCGACGCGGTGACCCAGCGTGGCGCCAAGCACCTGAGGGAGCTGGCGACCCTGGCTCGCGACGGTGTCCGGGCGGTGCAGTTGTATTGCGTCAACCTGTCGGGCATCGACGCGGTGCGCCCGGCCGAGGAAATCGATCCGGGTTATGCCGCGGCGCTGCGCGAGGCAGTGGCGGCCGGGGTCGAGGTGCTGGCCTATGGCGTCAGCCTGACGGCCGAGCAAGTCTGCATCGACCGGCGCCTCGAGGTGCTGCTCTAGAGATCGACCCAGATCCCCTGGCTGTCCTCGCGGCAGTCGATGGCTTGCAAGAACTGGCCGGCGCAGGGGCCGGCCACGCATTCGCCATTTTCGATCAGGAACAGTGCGCCATGGGTGGCGCACTGGATCAGGCTGCGGCTGGGGTCCAGGAACTGGTCGGGTTGCCACTCCAGGGGGACCCCGCGATGTGGACAGCGGTTGCTGTAGACATAAGCCTGGCGGTTACGGCGTACGGCCAGGAGCTTCACGTCCCCGATCTGGAATCCCCGGCTGCCGGCCTCGGGCAGGTCGCTGCCGGTGCAAAGAAATTTCATGCTCATCCTCTGGCTCCGAAGGCCCTGGCAGCGGCCTGTCACGGGTTTACTGCGGTTACAGGAGCGAATGCGCCGGCGCTTGACGGTCAAATGAAAACAATTATCAAATGGCCATCTCGCTCGCTAAGGGGCGCTTGCTCATTTCGATGCCTGGCCAGCCAGGCGTGTCACATGGACAGCCGCTTCCCGGGCCCCACTTCTTATAAAGGAAACGTTCTATGCGCCTGACTGCCAGCGCCTTTGCGCTCTGTGCCGGATTGCTGGTGAGCCACTGGGCCGCCGCCGAGGAGTTGCCGCAGCGTTGGGTCAGTGCCGGGGGCGCCTTGTCCGAGTGGGTGAGTGCCCTGGGCGCGGAGTCGAAGCTGGTCGGTGTCGACACTACCAGCCAGCATCCGGCTTCGCTCAAGGCGCTGCCCAGCATTGGTTACCAGCGCCAGCTGTCGGCGGAAGGCGTCTTGAGCCTGCGGCCCCAGGTGCTGGTGGGAACCGAGGAAATGGGGCCGCCGCCGGTGATCTCGCAGATTCGCAGTTCGGGCGTCCGGGTCGAGATGTTTTCCGCTCAGGCGGACCTGCCCACCTTGCAGGACACCCTGCAACACCTGGGGCAGCTACTCGGGCGTGAAGAGCAGGCCGGGCAGCTGTTCCAGCGTTATCAGCAGCGACTCGACCAGCAACGGGCCTGGATCGCCCAGGCCCAGGCCCAACAACCCGCGCCTGGCGTCTTGCTGGTACTCGGACATGCCGGCGGCAAGCCTTTGATCGCTGGCAAGGACACCGCGGCAGACTGGCTACTGCAACAGGCTGGCGGGCGTAACCTGGCGGCCCACAGCGGCTACAGGCCGTTCTCGGTGGAGTCCCTGGCGGGACTGAGCCCGGACGTGCTGGTGTTCTCCGATCGCAGCCTGAGCGGTGAAGCGGCGCGCGCCGCGCTGTTCAAGGAAAACCCGGCACTGGCGGCCACCAGGGCGGTCAAGGCCGGACGAGTGGTGGAGTTGGACCCGACCCTCCTGGTGGGGGGGCTCGGTCCACGCCTGCCTGACAGCCTGAAGCAACTGTCGGCGACCTTTTATCCACAGGCCAAGCCGGCCCAATGAGGCGCCTGGTCCAACCGCGCACGCTGTTTCTCGGCCTCGGGTGCCTTTGCCTGGTGGCCACCTGGCTGTCCCTGGCCCTGGGGCCGGTGAGCCTGCCGCTGTTCGATACCTTGCGTGCGGCCCTGCGGATGCTCGGCCTGCCGATCGACGGGCAGGGCCTGGAGCAGGCGGAGCTGATTCTTGGCCAGATCCGCCTGCCCCGGACCTTGCTCGGCCTGGCGGTCGGAGGTGTCCTGGCCTTGTCCGGCGTGGCCATGCAGGGCCTGTTCCGCAATCCCCTGGCCGACCCCGGGCTGGTGGGCGTCTCCAGCGGCGCGGCGCTGGGCGCGGCCGTCGCCATTGTCGGTGGCTCGATGTTCGGAGGCTTGCCGGAGGTCGTCGGTCCTTATCTCCTGTCGTTGTGTGCCTTCCTTGGCGGCCTGGGGGTGACGGCGCTGGTCTATCGCCTGGGTCGCCGCAATGGCCAGACCCACGTGGCGACCATGCTCCTGGCGGGGATCGCCCTGACCGCCCTGGCCGGTTCCGCGGTGGGGCTGTTCACCTACCTGGCCGATGACGCCACCTTGCGCACCTTGACCTTCTGGAACCTGGGCAGCCTCAACGGTGCCAGCTATCAGCGCCTGTGGCCGTTGTTGCTGGTGACCCTGGCCGTCGCACTGTGGTTGCCGCGCCGGGCCCAGGCCCTGAACGCCCTGTTGCTGGGAGAGTCGGAAGCCAAGCACCTGGGGGTCGATGTCGAAGGGCTCAAGCGTGAGCTGGTGTTCTGCACTGCCCTGGGCGTGGGGGCTGCCGTCGCGGCGGCGGGGATGATCGGTTTCGTCGGCCTGGTGGTGCCGCACCTGGTGCGCCTGCTGGCAGGGCCGGACCATCGGATCTTGCTGCCTGCGTCGATCCTCGCGGGGGCCAGCCTGTTGCTGCTGGCCGATCTGGTCGCGCGCCTGGCATTGGCTCCGGCGGAGCTGCCCATCGGGATTGTCACCGCCTTTCTCGGCGCCCCCTTCTTTCTATATCTGTTGCTGCGAGGGCGCGCCTGATGTTGCGAGCTGAGAACCTGCATATACGGCGCGGCGGCAAGGATGTGCTGGCCGGTATCGACCTGCGGCTGGCGCCCGGTGAAGTGCTGGGAGTGCTGGGGCCCAATGGCGCGGGCAAGAGCAGCCTGCTTGGCGCCTTGAGCGGTGAGCTGGCGCCTCATCAGGGGCGGGTATTGCTGGACGAGCGCGAGCTGGCGCAGTGGGACGGTGTCCAGCGTGCCCGGCGCCTGGCGGTGTTGCCGCAGGCATCGAGCCTGGATTTCGCCTTCCGGGTCGAAGAGGTGGTGGGCCTGGGGCGCCTGCCTCACCAGAGTGGTCTGCTGCGTGACCAGGAGATAGTGACCGCAGCCCTGGAGGCAGCCGATGTCGCGTATCTTGGAGGGCGCAGCTACCTGGCCCTGTCGGGCGGGGAGCGCCAGCGGGTGCACCTGGCCAGGGTCCTGGCGCAATTGTGGCCGGGCGAGCCAGGGCACATCCTGTTGCTCGACGAACCTACCTCGGCCCTCGATCCGTTGCACCAGCACGTCACCTTGCAGGCCATCCGCGCGTTCGCCGATCGTGGCGTGGCGGTGCTGGTCATCCTCCATGACCTGAACCTGGCCGCTCGTTATTGTGACCGGGTGCTGTTGCTCGAAGGTGGACGACCGCATTCCATGGGCGTTCCGGCCGCCGTGCTGCGTGCCGAACCGCTTAAGGCGGTATTTGGCCTGGAGGTGCTGGTGCAGGAGCATCCGGAGCGCGGGCATCCGTTGATCATCGCCCGCTGACGGGCAACCTGGAGGCGTTCCGATGCGTTCGTTGCTACTTCTGCTGGTGTTGTCACTGGCGGGCTGCCAGACCTCGGCCCCGATCCTGTCGCCTCCCGTGGCGACGCCTGTGGGCAGCATCGTCGACCTGCGCAATGGTCGAATACTTGCTCCCGAGGAACTGATGGTGCTGTTGGGCCAGGCACCACGGGTGATCGTCGGCGAGCAGCACGACAACCCCGAGCACCACGCCGTACAGTTGTGGTTGCTGCGTTCGATGGCCGTGCAACGGCCCCAGGGCAGCTTGCTGCTGGAAATGCTCAACCCCGATCAGCAGTCCCGGGTCGATGCCAGCAAGGTGGCGGTTGGAGCAGGGCGTGTGCCCGATGACCTGCCTGCTGCGCTGGCCTGGCAGCCGGGTTGGGACTGGAGCCTCTATGGCCCGTTAGTGGGGTATGCCTTGAAGCAGCCTTATCCGCTGCTCTGCGCCAACCTGGATCGCCAGGAAGTGCGTGAGATCTATGCCAAGGCGCCATCCTTGTCCGGCACCCGGGTCAACGACGATAGGGTAATCACGGCCTTGGCTGCACAGATTCGCGAATCCCATTGCGGTCTGCTGCCACAAAGCCAGGTACCGGCGATGCTGGCCGTACAGCAGCAGCGTGATCGGCGCATGGCCGAGCGCCTGCTGGCGGCACCGGCTCCCGCCTGGTTGTTTGCTGGTGCGTTCCATGCCCGCAAGGATCTGGGCGTGCCCTTGCACTTGGCTGACCTCGGGCATCCGCAGGAAGTGCTGGTGTTGATGCTGGCGGAGCGCGGCAACCCGGTGAGCTTGGCCAACGCCGACCTGGTCTGGTTTACCCCGCCCCGGCTCGAGCGCGATTACTGTGCACCGTTGAGGCGCTGAGCGAAGGCTTTTCGCAGGCAAAAAAAGACCCGGCAGAGCCGGGTCAAATAACCGTGATTAGCCTGATGAGGAGATAATCTGAGAGTCCGAACCACTGGTCTTCCAGGTTATCGACTGATCTCGCGACCAGTTGTGGTAATCATAACGATTCTCATTTCGATGTCAACGTAGTGATTTCCAGTTTTTGCATATTTCGCTAAACGCTCGTTTGAATCGGCCTCTGGGTTCGGGGTTATTCTCGATCGCAGAGTGCCTTGAGCCGGATCACTTCCCGGTTCAATAGATCGATGCGCCCGGCCATGCTTTCGATCAGGCTGTGGGCCACTCGCGGATTGCTCTGGGTCAGGCTGAGGAATTGATCCCTGGGGATCAGCATGACGGTGGTCGGTTCGCTGGCGATCACGCTGGCGCTGCGCTTTTCTCCGGTGAACACCGACATGGCGCCGAAGATCTCGTCCTTGGGCACATCGCCGACCTTGTGTCCGTCGACGAAGGCCTGGGCATGCCCCTCGATTATCACGAAGACATGGTCCGCCTCATCGCCCTGGGCAATCAGCACCTCGCCTTGCTGTACGCGCTTGAAGCCGTTGTGACTGCGCAGTTCCGGCGGTTTCAGGCGGGCAATGGCATCCGAGAGCAGGGCGGTCTGGCCGATCAGGTACTGCAGCAGCAACTCCGAGCGCTGTTCATCGGCATGGATGTGCCGGAACACATCTGCTCTCAGGTACGGAATCAGTTGCAAGGGCGCGTCGCAGCCAAGCCGCCAGCGGGGTTGCTCGAGGCCACGGCGCAGGCCAACCAGGTCGCCTTCGTGCAGGTAGAACAGCGGACGATCCTCGACGCTCGCCTGGATCACGCCACTTTCCAGCAGGTAGATCTGATGGCCGGGCAGGGTACCTGAAAGATCCGCCATGGCCGGTAGCTCCAGTGTCGGGCCGCAGGGCGCCAGGCCTTCGAGCAGTTGCGGCGGAATGTTCTGCAGGCGATTGATCAAGGCATCGGCGTAGGCCGGCTGTTCTCCCAATAGATACATAGAGGTGTGCCAGTCAGTTTTTTTGACGAGTGGAAATGGCATCCAGCTGCTTGTTCAGGGCTTCCTTGCGTTCGGCGGGGAGGTCGTTCCAGTGCATGTCCATCAGTGCGCCCTCAATGGCATAGAGCAAGACCTTCGAGGCGCGAAAACCCCGGGTGCGTACGGCCCGGTATGCGTCCACCGCTCCCAGGCGACGCAGGTCCGAAGCACTATGGATGCCCACTGCATGCAGCCACTGCGCTGATGTCTTGCCGAGGTTCTTCAGGTGTTGCAGTTCATCATTCATCAAGCCTCCTGGCGATGGCCGAATGGTGAATGGGCAGCCTCAAAGGAGTGTAGCGCTCAGCAGAAAACGCGCTGTGCGTTGGTCGGGTTCGACGCAAATGCTTCTAAGGCGGGTCAGTTCATCATTGGAGCGAGGGAGTTCGCGATGCAGTACGGAAGGGGAAGAGCGGGGATGGTCAATGTCCGACGCAGGACGACGCGCCGGACAGGCGGAAGGGAGCTTCAGCGGGTGTTGTAACGCAGGCGGGTGCCGAAATTGACCGACATGAGGATCTCGTCGGCAGTCAGCTCCACGGGGAAATAGGCTCCGGAAATTTGCGCGTGGGCGAGGCTTGCGCCTTCCATCGAGGCGTTTCGAAGATCCAGGCCGCGCAGGTCGGCAGAGCGGAAATAGGCATCGGTGAAGTCGATGCCGGCGGCGTTCAGTTCGCGCAGGTCGAGACCGCGGAAGTCGCCGCCACGCATGTCGATGGATTGATCCTTGGGGCGCTCACGGTTGAAGCCCGTGATGTCGTCTTTGTGCAGCAGAGCATAAAGCGCAGTGTCGAGAAGTTTGGGTTGGCTCATGGCGACGTCACCAGCGATGGATTTATGACGCCAGTATAGTGCCACTGTTTTTCAGCCGTGAAGTCTTTGCCACTTCACGGCTGAAATACTGACTCAGAGGCCCGGCAGGCGCTGGCGAATGTTGGCGACCAGGACGTCCAGGCTACCGCTTTCGTTGGTCTCGACGCGCTTGCTGCGTAGCAGTTCCTCTTCCGTGAGCGCCTCGCGCGTGGCTTGTTGCTCGGCGATGACCGCCAGGGTAGCGTCCGACGGATCGTCCTGGTTGGCCTGACGCTGGGCGAGCCAACTGGCGATGACCGCCTGCGGAGCATTGCAGTCGATGATCAGGCATGGCGTACCGGTGGCTTCGGCAACCTTGGCGGCGGCGTCACGCTGGGCACGCTTGAGGTAGGTGGCGTCGATGACCACCGGGAAGCCGGCACGCAGGACGACCTCGGCGATTTCATGCAGGCGGTCATAGGTCGCGTTGCTGGCTTCGTTGCTATAGATGCCGGCATGCAGGTCGTTGGCTCCCTGCTGCTCGCCGAACAGGCGCTTGCGTTCGACGTCGGAGCGCAGCCGAACGGCGCCCAGGGCATCGACCAGGCGCATCGCCACATGGCTCTTGCCTACTGCCGAGACACCGGAGGTGATGGCCAGGAAACGCGATGGAATGGTGCTATAGCTTTCCGCCAGGTTGGCGTAGTTGCGGTACTGGCGCAGGGTGGTAGCACGCTGCACGGCGGTGGCATCGGCCGGCATGCTGAACAGGCTGACCTT
This sequence comes from Pseudomonas sp. KCJK8993, assembly GCF_046230915.1. Lineage (NCBI taxonomy): Bacteria > Pseudomonadati > Pseudomonadota > Gammaproteobacteria > Pseudomonadales > Pseudomonadaceae > Pseudomonas > Pseudomonas sp. KCJK8993. Next base: position 10,714 of record NZ_JBJJLO010000002.1, on the reverse strand, counting down.
GGCCCGCACCAGGGCGCGGTAGGCCTTGTAGAAATTGAGCAGTTCCAGGCCCTGGTAGTCGCCGGTCAGTTCCAGGTACTGACTGACGAAGCGCCGCGCCAGGCTCTTCAGGCCACGGTCTTCCAGGTCCATGGCCAGGAAGCCGGTATCGGCGTACACATCGGTGAAACGGAAAGGCTCGTTGAATTCGATGCAGTCGAAGATCACCACGTCACCCTCGATGAGGGTGGCATTGCCCAGGTGGATGTCGCCGTGGCATTCACGAATGAAACCGTCTTTCTTGCGCTGGGCCAGCAGGTGCTTGAGGCGTTCGAAGCTGGTTTCGGCCCAGGCTTGCAGGGCCTCGAGTTGCTGCAGATCGGCCTTTTCGCTGAGGAATGGACGGATCTGCTCGAAGTTCTGGCGCACTGGCGCCATCACGCTGTCCGGGGTTCCGGCCTCATGATCGGCGGGAACCTTGGGAGCGCTGAGGTGGAATTGAGCGATCTGCCGGGCCATTTGGTCAATGTGCGCGGTGGTGAGTTCACCGTTGGCTTGCAGGGTGCTCAACAACTGGCTCTGGGGGAACTGGCGCATTTTCAGCACATAGTCGACCACTGGGCCGCTACCGCCCAGTTCCGGGGTCTCGGCGCTGCCAGTAATCGGCAGGACTTCCAGGTACAGATCCTGGGTCAGGCGCTGGTTCAGGCGCAGCTCCTCGCCGCAGAAATGCTCGCGTGCTTCCAGGCTGGTGAAGTCCAGGAAACCGAAGTTGACCGGCTTCTTCACTTTATAGGCAAAGGGACCGGTGAGGATAACCCAGGAAATATGGGTTTCGATGACCTGGAATCCGTCTACCGGATGCGGGTACAGAGCTGGGTTTTGCAAAGCGGCGATCAGTGACTGGCTCACAGGCGGTCCTTCAGGGTCGGAAAATCGAGGGCGTCATTATGGCCGCTGCGGGCGTCATGGCAAACCTCGGCTGGCGCATGTTGATGATGAATCAAAGTGCGTATAATCCGCCGCCATGACTCGTACCCGATCCCCCCGTTCTGCAAAAAAAAACACCTCTGGCGGCCTGCGGCCCTGGCTGGGCTGGGCGCTCAAGCTCAGCCTGGTGGGCCTGGTGGTGCTCGCCGGCTTTGCCGTCTACCTCGACGCCGTGGTCCAGGAGAAGTTTTCCGGCAAGCGCTGGACCATCCCGGCCAAGGTCTATGCGCGTCCGCTGGAGCTGTTCGTCGGACAGAAGCTCAGCAAGGACGATTTCCTCACGGAACTCGACGCCCTGGGCTATCGCCGTGAAAGCGTTGCCAATGGCCCCGGCGCGGCTTCGGTCAGCGGCAATACCGTTGACTTGAATACCCGGGGCTTCCAGTTCTATGAAGGACTGGAGCAGGCGCAGCCGGTGCGCGTACGTTTCTCTGGCGATTATGTGGCCGAACTGTCCGGGAGCAAGGGCGCGAAGCTGGCGGTGGTGCGTCTCGAGCCGCTGTTGATTGGCGGCCTGTATCCCAAGAACCTCGAAGACCGGATCCTGATCAAGATCGACCAGGTTCCGCCGTACTTGCTGGAAACCCTGGTGACCGTCGAGGACCGGGACTTCTACTCGCACTTCGGGGTTTCGCCCAAGTCCATCGCCCGGGCGGTCTGGGTCAACACTTCGTCGGGCCAGATGCGCCAGGGCGGTAGTACCCTGACCCAGCAATTGGTGAAGAACTTCTTCCTGACCAACGAGCGCAGCCTGTCGCGCAAGCTCACCGAGGCGATGATGGCCTTGTTGCTGGAACTGCATTACGACAAGCGCGAGATCCTCGAGGCCTACCTCAACGAAGTGTTCGTCGGCCAGGATGGCCAGCGCGCGGTGCATGGTTTCGGCCTGGCCAGCCAGTTCTTCTTCAGCCAGCCGCTGTCCGAGCTCAAGCTGCATCAAGTGGCGCTGTTGGTGGGCATGGTCAAGGGGCCTTCCTATTACAACCCGCGGCGTTACCCGGAACGTGCCCTGGAGCGGCGCAACCTGGTGCTCGATCTGCTGGCCCAACAGGGCGTCGCTACGCCAGAGCAGGTCGAGGCCGCGAAGAAGATGCCCCTCGGCGTGACCAAGCGTGGCAGCCTGGCAGACAGCTCGTTCCCCGGTTTCCTTGATTTGGTCAAGCGCCAACTGCGCGAAGACTATCGTGACGAAGACTTGACCGAGGAAGGACTACGGATCTTCACCAGCTTCGATCCGATCTTGCAGATGAAGGCCGAGGCGTCCGTCAACGACACCTTCAAGCGCCTGGCCGGACGCAAGGGTTCGGATGAGGTCGAGGCGGCGATGGTGGTGACCAACCCGGAAACCGGTGAAGTTCAGGCGATGATCGGTAGTCGCCAGGCCGGCTTCGCCGGGTTCAACCGAGCCCTGGATGCCGTGCGTCCGATCGGTTCGCTGATCAAGCCGGCGGTCTATCTCACGGCCCTGGAGAAACCCAGCCAATACACGCTGACCAGCTGGCTTTCGGATGAGGCCTTCTCGGTCAAGGGCGCGGATGGCCAGGTATGGAAGCCACAGAACTATGATCGCCGCAGCCATGGCACGGTCTTCCTGTACCAGGGGCTGGCGCATTCCTACAACCTTTCCACGGCCCGGCTCGGCCTGGAAGTGGGCGTGCCGAATGTCTTGAAGACGCTCGGGCGCCTGGGGGTAACCCGGGAGTTCCCGGCATTCCCATCCATGCTGCTGGGCGCGGGGGGCATGAGCCCGATGGAAGTGGCCACCATGTACCAGACCCTGGCCAATGGCGGTTTCAATACGCCGATGCGCGGGATCCGCAGCGTGCTGACCGCTGAGGGCGAGCCGCTCAAGCGTTATCCGTTCCAGATCCAACAGCGTTTCGATGCGGGCTCGATCTACCTGATCCAGAGCGCCATGCAGCGAGTGATGCGCGAGGGTACCGGGCGTTCGGTGTACAGCGTGCTGCCCAGCAGCCTGACGCTCGCCGGCAAGACCGGTACCAGTAACGATTCCCGCGACAGCTGGTTCGCCGGGTTCAGCCAGGACCTGCTGGCGGTGATCTGGCTCGGCCGCGACGACAACGGCAAGACGCCGTTCACGGGAGCCACCGGCGCCCTGCAGGTCTGGACCAGTTTCATGCGCAAGGCCGATCCGCTGCCGCTGGACATGCCGCAACCGGACAACGTGGTCCGGGCCTGGGTCGATTCACGCACCGGACAGGGCTCCGATGCCAACTGTCCGGGGGCTGTGCAGATGCCGTATATTCGCGGCAGCGAACCGCCTCCCGGCGCTTCCTGCGGTGGCGAAAGCCCGGCAGGTGGCGAGTCGGTGATGGATTGGGTCAAGGGCTGGATGAACTAAGCGATGAGGATTTGACGTGAACAAGTGGTGGGTTCCAGCTATTACAGCTCTGGCGTTGCTCAATGGTTGTGCCAGCGTGCAGCGCGGCTCCATTCCCGTCGTGGACTCGGGTACCGCAGTGTCCAACAATGAGCGGATTTCCGCTTCCGGAGGCTTCCGCCAGACGACGATCAAGCGTCCAGCGCAGGCCCAAGCCCAGACCATTCCCCAGGATTCGGGCGTGGTGGTCATGGTGCCGGGTGGTGGCGCGACCACTTCGACCCCGATCAGCACTTCGCCAATCACCCCGGGCCCGGTTTCTTCCGGCCCCATTACGCCTGGGCCTGTGGATGGTTCGAGTTACCAGCCGGCACCGAGCAACCAGGGCAGCTACGACATGCCAGCCGCTCCAAGTGGCATGCCTTCGGCCCGTTCCGGTGGCCTGTCGGCGGACGAGCAACTGGATGGACCGGTACTGGCTTTGCTTACGACCGCTCAGCAGCAACAGTCCAGTGGCGACCTGAACGGCGCTTCTTCCAGTCTCGAGCGCGCTCAGCGAGTCGCTCCCCGGGAGCCGCAAGTGCTGTATCGCCTGGCCCAGGTGCGCATGGCCCAGGGCGATGCCCCGCAAGCCGAACAGTTCGCCCGCCGCGGCCTGAGCTTCGCCAATGGCCGTCCTGACCTGCAGGCCAGCCTGTGGGAATTGATCGCCCAGGCGCGCGAAAAGCAGGGGGATGCCGCGGGTGCTGCCCAGGCTCGCCAGAAGGCTCGGGTGTCGCTGTGATGGACGTACGTTTTCCCCAAATCGCCGAACAGTTGCTGCTGATCGAGCGTGAACTGCGGCTTCAGGGGCTATGGGGCGATGTGTCTCCCAGCGCCGAAGCCCTGGCCAGCACCCAGCCGTTCGCCGTGGATACGCTGGAGTTCGAGCAGTGGCTGCAATGGATCTTCCTGCCGCGCATGAAGATGATCCTGGAACAGGACCTGCCGCTGCCCAATGCTTCCGGGATCCAGGAGATGGCCGAGATGGTGTTCTCCAATCGCTCGATGCAAGGGCGTGATCTGCAGTTGCAAGTGCTGCTCAAAGAGTTCGATCAACTGATCGCCGCCACCCGCTGAAACAAGGCTGCCAGGAACCTCCTCGCAGCCTCTAGCCCGCCGCTTCTGCGTGCATTCCCGTGCCGGGTCGACCCATGATTGGGTCGCTTGCTCCCGATCTCTGTTCCTGCCGTAGCCAAAGCCTCTGCCTAGTCCGACTTGGATGGTGCTCGAACGGCAAAGTCAAGGTTCGTATTTCTGAGATTCTTGCGGAAAAACGCGCAATTGGAGCGTAAATTTACCCTGGTTTTGGGCTATTTATTGCGTTTTAGTGAGCGTAGTTCGAATTAGCTATATAGACAGCTTGACTTGCCGAGGGCGAAACAGAAGAATCCAAAGTCCGCTGTAGAGGGACTGCCAGAAGCAGACCCGCTCAGCAGATCATGAGGTGCACATCCGCGCCGAAGTGCTACACCCGCAACGCGTTACCTCGCGCTGGGTGGGAAAACCCCGCAACACTTTGGGGCATTCCCAATGCTTGCTCAGTCAGTGCTGACGTAGTCGGCGACCACCGTCGCTCATGCTCTGCTGAGAAGTAAACCTATTAAGACCCGCTCCCTTTTGAGGGCGGTATTCTGGCGTTTTAGAGGTGAACAACGTGGAGCTTTTATCTGGCGGTGAGATGCTCGTCCGCTTCTTGCGTGACGAAGGCGTCAAATATATCTACGGGTACCCAGGTGGTGCTCTCCTTCATGTTTACGATGCCCTGTTTAAGGAACCGGAAGTTACCCACATCCTGGTTCGTCACGAACAAGCGGCTACCCATATGGCTGACGGTTACGCCCGTGCCACCGGCAAGGCCGGTGTGGTACTGGTGACGTCCGGCCCGGGCGCGACCAATGCCATCACCGGTATTGCCACCGCCTACATGGACTCGATTCCGATGGTGGTCATTTCTGGCCAGGTGCCTAGCACCATGGTCGGTACCGACGCGTTCCAGGAAACCGACATGATCGGTATCTCCCGGCCGATCGTGAAGCACAGCTTCATGATCAAGCACGCTTCGGAAATTCCGGAAGTCATGAAGAAGGCCTTCTATCTGGCGCAATCGGGTCGTCCTGGCCCGGTGGTGGTCGATATCCCCAAGGACATGACCAACCCGGCTGAAAAGTTCGAATACGTTTTTCCCAAGAAGGCCAAGCTGCGCTCCTACAGCCCAGCCGTTCGTGGTCACTCCGGACAGATTCGCAAGGCGGCGGAGATGCTCCTGTCGGCCAAGCGTCCCGTGCTGTATTCCGGCGGTGGCGTGATTCTCGGCGGTGGTTCCGCCGCGTTGACCGAACTGGCCAAGATGCTCAACCTGCCCGTGACCAACACCTTGATGGGCCTGGGTGCCTATCCGGGGACCGATCGGCAGTTCGTCGGCATGCTCGGCATGCATGGCAGCTATACCGCCAACCTGGCCATGCATCATGCCGATGTGATCCTGGCCGTGGGCGCGCGCTTCGACGACCGGGTCATCAACGGTGCGCCGAAGTTCTGCCCGAACGCCAAGATCATCCATGTCGATATCGACCCGGCTTCGATTTCCAAGACCATCAAGGCCGACGTGCCGATCGTGGGACCAGTGGAGAGCGTCCTGACCGAAATGGTCGCGGCCCTCAAGGAAATCGGCGATACCCCGAACAAGGATACGGTCGCCAGTTGGTGGAAGCAGATCGACGAGTGGCGCGGTGATCGCGGCCTGTTCCCTTACGACAAGGGCGACGGCAGCATCATCAAGCCACAGACCGTGATCGAGACCCTCTGCGAAGTGACCAAGGGCGACGCCTTTGTGACCTCCGACGTGGGCCAGCACCAGATGTTCGCGGCGCAGTACTACAAGTTCAACAAACCCAACCGCTGGATCAACTCCGGTGGCCTGGGCACCATGGGCTTCGGTTTCCCGGCGGCCATGGGGGTCAAGTTGAGCTTCCCTGATCATGATGTCGCCTGCGTCACGGGTGAAGGCAGTATCCAGATGAATATCCAGGAGCTGTCCACCTGCCTGCAGTACGACCTGCCAGTCAAGATCGTCAACCTGAACAACGGCGTGCTGGGTATGGTTCGCCAATGGCAGGACATGAGCTATGGCAGCCGTCATTCGCACTCCTACATGGAATCGCTGCCTGATTTCGTCCGATTGGTCGAGGCCTACGGTCATGTGGGTATCCGCATCACCGACCTGAAGGACTTGAAGCCGAAGATGGAGGAAGCGTTCGCCATGAAGGATCGCCTGGTGTTCCTCGATATCCAGGTCGATACCAGCGAGCACGTCTATCCGATGCAGATCAAAGACGGCTCCATGCGCGATATGTGGCTGAGCAAGACGGAGCGTACTTAATATGCGGCACATCATCTCCTTGCTTCTGGAAAACGAACCGGGCGCCCTGTCTCGTGTTGTCGGCCTGTTCTCGCAGCGCAACTACAACATCGAAAGCCTGACTGTGGCGCCGACCGAAGACCCGACCTTGTCGCGTTTGACCCTGACTACCGTCGGTCATGACGAGATCATCGAGCAGATCACCAAGAACCTGAACAAGCTGGTCGAGGTGGTCAAGTTGGTGGATCTGTCGGAAAGTGCCCACATCGAGCGTGAGCTGATGTTGGTCAAGATCAAGGCGACCGGTGCCCAGCGCGCCGAGGTCAAGCGCACCACCGATATCTACCGTGGGCAGATCGTTGATGTCAGCGCTAGCGTGTATACCGTTCAACTGACTGGTACCAGCGACAAGCTCGACAGCTTCATTCAATCGATCGGTACCGCATCGATTCTGGAAACCGTACGCAGTGGCGTCACCGGGATTGCCCGTGGCGACAAAGTACTGAGCATCTAATTCAAATTAGCGAATGGCCGGAACGGCCTGACATAGGGGAAGTTCATGAAAGTTTTCTACGATAAAGACTGCGACCTGTCGATCATCCAGGGCAAGAAGGTTGCCATCATCGGTTACGGTTCCCAGGGTCACGCTCAAGCTTGCAACCTGAAAGACTCCGGCGTCGACGTGACCGTCGGCCTGCGTAAAGGCTCGGCCACCGTTGCCAAGGCCGAAGCCCATGGCTTGAAAGTTGCCGACGTGGCTACTGCGGTCGCCGCTGCCGACCTGGTCATGATCCTGACTCCGGACGAGTTCCAGGGCGCCCTGTACAAGAACGAAATCGAGCCGAACATCAAGAAAGGCGCCACCCTGGCCTTTTCCCACGGTTTTTCGATCCACTACAACCAGGTTGTTCCTCGTGCCGACCTGGACGTGATCATGATCGCGCCGAAGGCCCCGGGCCATACCGTGCGCTCCGAGTTCGTCAAGGGCGGTGGTATTCCTGACCTGATCGCCATCTATCAGGATGCCTCGGGTAATGCCAAGAACGTCGCCCTGTCCTATGCCGCAGGTGTAGGTGGTGGCCGTACCGGCATCATCGAAACCACCTTCAAGGACGAGACCGAAACCGACCTGTTCGGCGAGCAAGCCGTTCTGTGTGGCGGTACCGTGGAGCTGGTCAAGGCCGGTTTCGAAACCCTGGTCGAAGCTGGCTATGCACCGGAGATGGCCTACTTCGAATGCCTGCACGAGCTGAAGCTGATCGTTGACCTCATGTACGAAGGCGGTATCGCCAACATGAACTACTCGATCTCCAACAACGCCGAGTACGGTGAATACGTGACAGGTCCAGAGGTTATCAACGCTGAGTCCCGCCAGGCCATGCGCAACGCTCTGAAGCGCATCCAGGACGGCGAATACGCGAAGATGTTCATCAGCGAAGGCGCCACCGGTTACCCATCCATGACCGCCAAGCGTCGTAACAACGCTGCTCACGGTATCGAGATCATCGGCGAGCAACTGCGTTCGATGATGCCGTGGATCTCTGCCAACAAGATCGTCGACAAAACCAAGAACTAAGTTCGAGTCTTGTCAGGGAAAACGCGGCTTAGGCCGCGTTTTTTCGTTTGCGGGGATAGGTTCTGGTATAAAGCAGGCTCCTTTGTGGCCAAACCGTGGCCCAGGGCATCTGTCGAAACTTTTCACACCGTTGCAAGGTAATGTCCATGAGCGAACGTCCCGAAGAGCCAAACCAGGCCTCTGACGCCGAAAGCCTGCTACCGATCGATGAGCATGTCGAAGAAGGGCATGACGCTGAAGGCCGTAAAGTCCGGCATCGTGGTATCTATCTTCTGCCTAATCTGTTCACCACTGCGAACCTGTTCGCGGGGTTCTATTCCATCATCAGTTCCATGAGTGCTCAGAGTGCCTTGAGTGCCGGGGACGCTGCCGGGGCGAGCAAGTATTTCGCTTTTGCCGCCATCGCGATTTTCGTTGCCATGGTGCTTGATGGCCTGGATGGCCGCGTAGCCCGGATGACCAATACTCAGAGTGCGTTCGGGGCCGAGTACGATTCCTTGTCGGACATGGTGGCGTTCGGTGTTGCCCCGGCATTGCTGGCCTTTGGCTGGGCATTGGGTGACATGGGCAAGGTTGGCTGGATGGTCGCCTTCATCTATGTAGCCGGTGCTGCGCTACGCCTGGCACGTTTCAATACTCAAGTGGGGACTGCCGACAAGCGTTACTTCATCGGCCTGGCCAGTCCGGCGGCGGCGGGTGTGGTGGCAGGCATCGTCTGGGCCTTCAGCGACTACGGCATCCAGGGGTCGAAGATGTCGTTCCTGGTGGCCCTGATGGTGGCGGCCGCCGGCATGCTGATGGTCAGCAACATCAAGTACAACAGTTTCAAGGATCTCGACCTCAAAGGGCGGGTGCCGTTCGTGGCCATCCTGGCCGTGGTCTTGGTCTTCGCGGTGGTGTTCAGCGATCCGCCCCGGGTGCTGCTGCTGGTGTTCCTGGCCTATGCGGCTTCCGGTCCGATCCAGTACCTGCTGCATCTTCGTCGACGCAATCACATCGAGTGATGTAATTTCCCCCATACTCCGCAGTCTATTGGTGCATCTGTCCTCCAATACTGCGGAGTTGCCATGCTGCTCAAGTTCCCCAAGTCTTCCGACTGCAAAGCATCGGAGATCACTCCCGAATCCTTTTACCTGTCGCGTCGGGCCCTGCTGGGTGGCACCGTTGCGGGCTTTGTCGCGGCTGCGTTGCCTCGTTGGGGCAAGGCGGAGGAGGCGGGGCGCTATGCCGATGTGGACCCGGGACGGACTTCTTCCTGGTTCACGGAAAAATTGCCGACCACCCGCTGGCAAGCGGTGGTTGCCCGGGGGGAGGCGATCACTCCCTTCAAGGATGCGACCCACTACAACAACTTCTACGAATTCGGTACTGATAAAGGTGATCCCGCTGCCAATGCGGGAGCTCTGAAGACTGAGCCGTGGAGCGTGGTAGTGGATGGCGAGGTGGCCAAGCCGGGTCGTTACGCGCTCGAGGACTTCATCAAGCCTTACCAGTTGGAGGAGCGTATCTATCGACTGCGTTGTGTCGAGGCCTGGTCGATGGTGATCCCCTGGATCGGCTTTCCCGTTTCTGCGCTGCTCCAGCAGGTCGAGCCCACCAGCAAGGCCAAGTTCATTCGCTTTGAAACCTTGCGCGACCCCGAGCACATGCCGGGGCAGCGCTCCGGGTTCGCCTTGATCGATTGGCCTTATGTCGAAGGATTGCGACTCGATGAGGCGATGAACCCGCTGGCGATCCTGGCAGTGGGCATGTATGGACGGGAGTTGCCGAACCAAAACGGAGCGCCGCTACGGTTGGTGGTGCCCTGGAAGTATGGTTTCAAGAGCGTGAAGTCCATTGTGCGCATCAGTTTGGTCAGTGAGCAGCCCAAGACGACTTGGCAGAGTATCGCTGCCAATGAATACGGCTTTTATGCAAATGTGAATCCCACGGTCGACCATCCCCGTTGGACCCAGGCGCGGGAGCGGCGCCTGCCCAGCGGGCTATTCAGTCCGAATGTCCGCGAGACGCAGATGTTCAATGGCTATGGAGAAGAGGTCGCTTATTTATATAGCGGCATGGATCTGGGGAAGGATTACTGATGCGTCATTCGTTCTGGCGCATCGGCGTCTTCATTGCTGGCGCGATATGGCCCTTGTATTGGTTGTATGAGGCTTGGGCTTCGCTGTTGGGTCCCGACCCAGGCAAGGTCCTGGTCGATCGGCTGGGGGTGGGAGCCCTGGTGTTTCTGTTGCTCACGTTGAGCATGACGCCGTTGCAGAAGCTGACAGGTTGGTCGGGGTGGATAACTGTGCGACGGCAGTTGGGATTATGGTGCTTTGCTTATGTGGTGCTGCATTTGACTGCCTATGGCGTTTTCATACTGGGGTTGGACTGGTCGCAACTTGGCGTGGAGCTGCGCAAGCGGCCTTATATTCTTGTGGGTAGT